>NZ_JAZOUG010000204.1:0-6488 GCF_045657965.1 Treponema sp.
CAGTCCGCATGAAGAAACAAAAATGCCGGCTATTATGCACAAAAACAAAACAAAACAATTTTTTCGCATAATACCGGCATATTTCATATATAAATAAAGCTATAAATCTAAAAAAGTTTCAAAAATTACTGAATATTTCCTGCTGCTTTAAGCGCAATTAAGCGTGATTTAGCAAGCTGTGCCCAGTTTGAACTTGAATGAAGTTCGTTCAACTTTTCATAAGCAGCTTTTGCTTCTTCATATTTCTGAGCTGCTTCATTGACACGTCCGAGTGAGAACAAAGCATGGTCAATCAAAAGGAAATCTTCGTCTTCACAGGCAGATTTATAATAAGAAACTGCATTTTCGTTATCGTTAAGTTCTTCTGAACAGACTGCAGCATTATAATAGCAGAGAGAAGTTGTGTAATTTTTTCCTTTTGCAGCAATTGCTTTAAGCCATGAAGAACGTGCTTCTTCATAGTTTTTCTGAGCAAATTTAATTTCTGCTATGAGCATATTTGCACGAAGTCCAACAATTCCGCTTTTTTCTGAAAGCGAAGCAAGATCTTCGAGAGCCTTATTCTGGCGTGCAGTGATTTCAGAAGCCTTTTCTTCTTCATTTTCCGGAAGTTTATCTGTATCTTTTGTAAGAGCGTATGAAATTGAATCAATCTGTTCAATTCCATTTGCAGTTGTTTTTGAACTTACAGCTGCAATTACAGCAATAATTACAATTACAGCCACAACAATTCCACAAACTGCAAAGACAGCTCCTTTTGATTTTTCTAGTTTTGAGTTCAAAGAAGATGCAAGTGTTTCTTTTTCGATTTTATCAGTCATTTTTTACTCCAAATTTTATACTTTGCTAAAAAGTGCAATTATTGTATCAGTTTTTTATCGGATATTCAACTCATTTAACAGACGTGAAACATAGGTTCTTTGAATTCCAAGAATCTTTCCTGCTTTTGTCTGATTCCAGGATGTTTCATCGAGGATTTTTTTTATATATACTGCCTTAAATTTATCTACTGCTGTTTTTAATGTTTTATCTTCATTACCGGCAATTTCCTGAGCAAGGCTGTCAAATTGTACTGAGGAATTTGACACTGAATCTCCGGACGATGAAATCACATTAATTCTTAAATCATCAGCCTGAATTAGTGGAGGTCTTCCCAAAACACATGCACGCTCAATTGAATTCTCAAGTTCACGCACATTTCCAGGCCAATAATAATCATATAAAGCACGTAAAGCCGTTTGTGAAAAGCCTGAAAAGTTCTTTTTTGTTTCTCGGCTGAATTTATCAAGAAAAAAAGATGCAATCGGCTCAATGTCGTCTTTACGTTCGCGAAGCGGAGGAATATTTAAAGGCACAACGTTCAGACGGTAATATAAATCACTTCTAAAAAGCCCTTCAGAAACCATCTGCTCCAGATTCCTGTTTGTTGCAGCAACAACGCGAACATCAACAGAAATAGTTTGATTTGAACCAACCCGCTCAAATTTATGCTCCTGCAAAACTCTCAAAAGTTTTGCCTGTAAATCAAGAGATAGTTCACCAATTTCATCAAGGAAAATTGTACCGCCGTCACTTGCTTCAAAGCGGCCGATTCTGTCACTTACAGCATCTGTAAAAGCTCCCTTCACATGACCAAAAAGCTCGCTTTCCAGTAAAGCCGGAGAAAGTGCCGCACAATTAACACGAACAAAAGGTTTTTCTTTACGTGAACTCTTAGTGTGAAGCTGTTCAGCAAAAAGTTCTTTACCGACTCCACTTTCGCCGGTAATTAAAATTGTTGTGTTTGTTTGAGCGACTTCATCGATTACTTTTAATAAATCTAAAATAACTGCACTTTTTGCCACAAAAGGATGATATTCAGAACCGTTTTCAATTTTAGAAGAAAGAACAGAAATTTTATCTTTCGCGTTACGATAAGAATTTGCGTTCATGTAAGCAATGCCAGCCTGATCAGCTAAACTTTCCAGAACAGCCAGATCATCATCGTTAAACGGAAGTTCATCTGCTTTGTTTATAAGTTCAATAACACCAATGCATTTTTCTTTAATTCGCATTGGAATTGCAATCATATTTCTGCTTACATAGCCTGTTTTTTTCTGAACTGTAGTTGAAAAACGGGGATCAGCTGCGACATTATTCAGTATAAGTGATTTATTGTGTTCACAAACCCAGCCAGCTATAGAATTTTTTGCAACCGGAATATTTTGTGCTTCAGCACCCTTAGGACCCAAAGCAACTACGAAACGCAGCGTATCGTCTTCATTATGTAAAAGAAGAAGTGAGGAAGACTCACAATGAACTAAACGCATTGCCGATTCAAGAATGTAAACCAGTAATGCGTTAATATCAGAATAATTAGAATTTATCCGGCCATTTATTTCGATGAGTGTTTTAAGTTGTTCAAGACTGAGAGAATTTAAATCACTCATCGATATACCAGTTAGTTACCTTTCTGAGATTTAATCATGTCGCCAAGAGTATAAGCACCATCATCATCATTATCTGAAGATGCCATGTACTGATTGATTTCTTTGCGAGCCTGAGCTTTTTTGTATTCTTTTACAGAGAAAGCAACCTTTTCCTTTTCGACACTGATGTCGACAACATAAACATTAATTTTGTCACCGACTTTGTATTTTTTAACAGCTTCTTCATAAGGAACTTCACGGTCATCGCTTAAATTTGCTTTATTTACAAGACCTTCGATTCCATCCGGAGCTTTGACGAATACACCAAAATCTGTAATTGATGTAACTTCACCTTCAAGAGTAGAACCTACTTTGTATTCTTCAGCAAATTTTTTCCATGGATTTTCTGAAAGCTGCTTAATACCAACACGGATACGACGGTTTTCAGAATCTGCTTCAAGAACAACAACCTCTACTTCCTGATCAACTTTAAGCTCGCTGCCTGCATGCTTAACTTTCTTTGTCCAGGAAATATCTTCTGCGTGCAGGAAGCCGTCGATTCCATCTTCAAGCTGAATAAATGCGCCTGCATTAGTGAGTTTCACAACCTTTCCAGAAAGTTTTGTACCTTCAGGATATTTTTCTGAAATTGTATCCCATGGATTTGCAGTTACCTGTTTGAGACCGAGAGAAACGCGACCGGCTGGAATATCATACCCCAAAATCATACATTTGATTTTGTCGCCGATTTTGACCATATCAGAAGCTTTATTAACCTTCTTAGTCCAGCTGAATTCAGAAATATGAGCAAGACCTTCGATACCCTCTTCAAGTTCAATGAATGCACCAAAGTCAGTAAGTTTTGTTACTGTTCCTTCTACGATGTCATCAACATGATATTTATCTTCGAAGTGTACCCATGGATCTTCTGAGAAATGTTTTAGAGAAAGATTAATGCGTTTATCAGCAGGTTCAAGACGAATAACTTTAAGTTCAACTTCCTGACCTTTTTTTACAAAATCCTTTGGTCGTGTTACATGGCCCCAAGACATATCATTAATATGAAGAAGACCATCAAAGCCACCTAAATCAATAAATGCACCAAAACTTGTAAATGACTTTACTGTACCTTTTACAGTGTCACCAATCTGTTTTTCAGCAAAGAACTTATCACGCTCTGCGTTAATCTGTTCTTCAAGATATTTACGTCGGTTTACAACAACATTCTGCTTGTTATCAGAATACAATCTTTCGATATAGAATTTTGAAACAGTTCCAATGAGTTTAGATGGATTTTCTACCTTCTGTGCATCAGACTGACTGATTGGCAAAAATGCGTGAATATCACCGCCAAGATTAACATCAAAACCACCTTTTACTTCTTTTTCAATTGTGCCTTCGATTGGCAGCTTTTCATCATAATATTTACGGAAATCTTTCCAAAGCTGTTTTGCCTGAGCCTTTGTATAAGAAATTTCAGGACCATTGCGACCGTCTTTACGAAGAACAACAACAGTTACCTTCTCACCGTCTTTTGGCAATTTACTGCCGAATTCCTGTACAGGAATACGACCTTCTGTGCGGTAGCCGATATCTACAAAAACATAGCCGTCTGCCGTCTGAATTACAGTTCCGTCTACAATCTGACCATCTTCAATATTGAGGCCTTTGAGAGACTCCTCCAATTGTGTGTGGATTGCACCCTGAGTTTCCTGAGATTCATCCTTTTCCACTTCCATCTGTTCCATAGTTTTACCTTTATTTCTGAATTTTGCTTAATATTATCTCACAAACTTTGTCAATAGTCAACTCTGAAGTATCGATATATACCGCATCTTCAGCCTGTTTAAGTGCACCTTCTTTTTTATTACGGTCAATTTCATCACGTTTAATGATTGCAGCCTTAACTTCTTCAAGGCTCATATTTGAAACCCCCTGATTAAAACGACGCTGTGCCTGAACATCGATTGAAGCATCAAGGTAAAATTTATATTCTGCATTTGGGAAAACAACAGTTGTCATATCACGGCCTTCGCAGATGATATCAAGATGATTAGTAATTTCACGCATGCGCTCATTCACCAGATGACGGATTTCAATAATTGAAGAAACCTGTGCGACTCTGGCTGAAACTGCATCATCATGAAGATGAGATTCAACATCAACACCATTTAAAATAAGATGAGAATTTTTGTAATCAAGAGACTGTTTTTTGCAGAATTCAACAACTTTAACAAAATCAGAAATATCAATATCTGTTTCATTTAAAGCCATCGTCAATGCACGATAAAAACTTCCGCTGTTCAAATAAGTAATATTAAGTTTTTTTGCAATTAAAGATGCAATTGTAGATTTTCCGGTTCCTGCAGGCCCGTCCATAGCGATAATCATAAAATATCTCCCTAAGATTATATTGGCTTATCCAAAAACAGTTTCCCAGCAAGAACCGCCACTGAAATCCACGGAACTTGTTTCTGCGAAACAACTCAAGTGGATTTTGTGTCGAACCTTGCTTCCGCCTGTTTTTTGCATTATCGATACAATGCCGGAAGTCATTATACTCCGGCATTGTATCGTTTTTAGTTTCTGCACAGTTTCAAAAGTTCTTTCACTTCGGTTTGCGTCAAGTCACGGAACTGCCCCGGCTCTAAATCGCCAAGTTCTACATTTCCGATTCTTAAGCGGCAGAGGTTTCGGATTGACATTCCTGCATTTTCAAAAACACGCCTGATTTCACGGTTTTTGCCTTCAACAAGCACAACCCTCATTTTGTGAGAGTTGATTTCTTCCGCGTGTTTAGCTTTGTAAAAAACACCCTCAACACGGATTCCTTTTTCAAAATCTGTGGCAAGAAATCTCGGAAGAGGAAGACTGCTTTCTACTATATATTCTTTTTCAATTTCAGCACTAGGATGGCTAAGTTTTGCAGCAAAATTTCCGTCATTCGTAAATATAATCGCCCCATGACTAAACATATCAAGACGACCAACATTGTACAAACGTTCTGTGTACTTTTCACGGAGTAAATCAACAGCTACAGGTCTGCCCTTTTCATCAGACTGAGAACACACATAACCAAGAGGTTTATTCATAAGAATATAGCGTTTTGTTTCTTCAAGAGAGATTTTTTTACCATCAACACAAACTGTATCTTTTTGAGAAACCTTTGTTCCAAGTTCTGTAATAACAAAACCATTTACAGATACGCGTCCTTCAAGAATAATTTTTTCAGAAGCACGGCGGCTTGCAACTCCGCAATGAGCTAAAAAAGCCTGAAGACGTTCTTCTTTTTTTACATTTGTATCAAAATTATCGGGCAAGAACAAACCTCTCTTCTTCTTTTTCATCAAGCTGAGGCAGTTCAGCAATTGAGTTTAATCTAAAGAATTTCAAAAACTCTTTTGTAGTACCAAATTCGACTGGCCTTCCCGGGGTATCTCTGCGACCTACTTCTTTTATAAGCTGTCTTTCAATAAGCATACGAATCATATTATCAGGAGAAACTCCTCTCAAAGCCTCAATTTCGGCACGGGTAATCGGCTGCTTATAAGCAATAATAGAAAGGACTTCCAGCGCAGATCGCGAAAGCTTACCTTCATTTTTATTGCCGTATTTTTCTTTTAATGATTCCCAATACTCTTTTTTTGGAGTAAGAATATAACCACCTGTAATAACAGATAATTCAATTCCTGATTTTTCATCATTGTATTTTTCTTTTAAGATTTCAAGTGTTTCTGTTACAACATCAACAGCAAGCTGCGTATTATTTGAAATAGCTTCAACCGTCAGCGGTTCACTTTCTAGAAACAAAACAGCTTCAACAAGTCCCGCCTCTTTTTCAAGATTTATATCCATAGCTATGAAATTATAATAAAAAAAATTATTCTAAACAACTAGAATAAAAAAAATTCAAGTTTATCGTCTATAATTTATTTAAATAAAAAAAAGCCGGCAGCTACCTACTTTCCCCCTGAAAGGAGTATCATCGGCGTAAGGGTGCTTGACTTCCGTGTTCGGAACGGGAACGGGTATTACCACCCCACTATGGCCACCGGCATATAAAATACCAGAATAAAAAAA
>NZ_JAZOUG010000205.1:0-9488 GCF_045657965.1 Treponema sp.
TCCGACTTCCTTCAAAAAGGAACAGTTATCGCCACAACAACTGATGTTGAAACAAAGCTTCCAGTTACAGAGCAAATCAAAAACGGCGAATTTTTTGGCGTAAAATCAGCAATCGGGCACTTTCCGCGCGAAGAAACAGTAACTGCATTGCAGGAATCTGTCTGTATCGCTATGACAATTCAGGAATTTGAAGCCCTGTTCAGCACCAACAAACAGATTATGATGAAAATGCTGCGTGTATTTTCAAATCAGCTGCGTCAAATCCACCATAAAACAGAATCTATTCTTAGCGAAGGTGAAACAATCAGCCAGATGCAGGGAATGTTTGCTGTAGTAACAGCTTTCTATAATGACCAGAGATGGCGCAGCTGTCTCGATGTCTGTACAACATTTATGAAACTTTACCCTACAAGCGAACATGCCCTTGAAGTAAAAGGGATGATGGCAAAAGCCGCTGCATTTGTCAAAAAAGGCGAATTAGGAACAACCACTACTTCTGAAACTTCTGCCGCTTCTTCAGGTCAGCCTTTAAAACTTTTTGAACTGCCGGCATTTAAGCGCTTTGCAAAAACCTACGAAGACGGACAGGTAATAATCACAGAATATCAGAACGGCGACAGTTTCTATTTAATTCAAAGCGGATGTGTTCAGCTCACAAAATGCGCAAACAACACAAATAAAAACCTAGACATCTTAAAACCCGGCGAACTTTTCGGTGAAATGGCAATTCTTGACAACTCACCGCGCTCTGCAACCTGTTTTGCTGTAGGTCAGGTAGAATGTCTGGAATTTAATAAAGAAAATTTTGAAGTTCTCATTACAGGAAATCCTCAGATTGCCCTTATGCTTCTGCGTCTTTTCTGTAAACGCATTTATGACCAGAAACGGCGTCTACGCATTCTTGTAATTTCAGATCCTCAGGCCCGTTTAGCCGATGTATTCTGTATGTTCAACGAAATGGGACCTGTACCTGCAGAAAGACAGAAAAGATTCAACCTTACCGTTCAGGATCTGGCTCACTGGTCCGGACTTTCACTGGACATCACAAAAGACGAAGTCAACAGGTTCGTTACAACAAGAAAAATCGAAGCATATGACAATTACATTGTTGTAAACAACATGACTGACATGAAGCGTATCGTTGACACAAAAACTAACACAAGAACATAAAAAAATGGCTGCCCGTTCTGGACAGCCATCTTTTTACACTTCAGATTCAGATAAATCCTTGAAAATTGCTTTTAATTCATAAACAAAAGAATACAAATCATTAAACAGCATTTCGTTATCACTTGCACATTTTACGAAAAGTTCAAGATTTTCTTCGTTTGTTTTTTCAGCTTCTTTTACGTTCTTTATTACATCGTTAATACCACGGATATTGCCTTCAATAACAGAACCGATTTTACCAATATTCATATTGCTTGAAGAATTGGCTTCACGTACAGCAGTAAATGTATTGAGCGTTTCCTCGGTTTCTTCGGCAAGTTTTCCAAGAGACTGTGAATTACTTTTTGTAACTTTTTCAAGATTTGTAATTGAAGTAACCAGGTTTTCAACATTGTGCTTAATTTCTTCAGAAGTTTTATTTGTATCACTTGAAAGCTTTTTTACTTCATTTGCAATAACACGAAATCCTTTGCCTGCCGTTCCTGCCCGGGCAGCTTCAATGGATGCGTTAAATGACAGAAGATTTGTCTGTGCAGAAATATTCTGTATATCATTAATCTGATTACTGATTACCTGTGCCTGAGAAATCAAACTTTCAAACTGACTTGCATATTTTTTCTGCTCCTGGTCAATTAAATCAACAGAATTCCTCAGAGATTTTATAGCCTCAGCAATTGCACCAAGACGCTGAATATTGCCTTCTACACTTTCTGAAATCTGGCGATTTCCCATTTCCATTTCAGAAGTGCCTTCAAGAAGCTTTTCCAGTGCAAGTTTCTGCTCATTTGCTGCTTTTGACTGTGATTCACGGCTTTCAAGATATTTTTTTAAGAATTCACCGCCGATTGCATCTTTTGCAAGATATTGAACAAGTGATTCGACAACATTTATACCGCTTTTTATAAGATTAATTGATTCCATTTTTATTCTCCGATTACTACAGTTACAAGGGTTTGATTGCAGTGAACTCTGCCGATTTGTTCACCATAACATGAAAATCCGCAGAAAGTCGGGAAGGTTTGCTGATATTTCCGGATAATTGTGCCGCCGATATTCATCCGGTCAAAAGCAAGGGTTCGGGTAATACAGGTCATCATTAAAGTAAAACCTGGATTTGGAACTGCTGATTTTATTCCGGAACAGGTTTCATCACATTTAGCAACAGGATCACCGATATGCATAAGCTCCAGCGTAGAATTTGGAACTACACGTGCAAAAAGTGAACAGGAACCGTCTGAAGCAAAACCTGCAAGGGCTGCAATATGTATAGAACCGTTGATATGCCGGCCAAAAGGATTTTCAAAAGTCATTCCTTCAGCCTGAGATTCTGAAACTCCTAAATAATTTGCATAGACAGATTTTGCACTTAAACCGTTTAATTTGTAAATTGTACGGTTGATTGTATCGGACTGGGTAACATACAGTGTTTTTCCAGTAGGATTAAAAATATCTTCCTGCCGGATATCAAATTTGCATGAGGTTTTTACAAAAAGAAATGCCGCTCCATCCTGAGTTGTACGTCCGTTATAGCTTACAAAAGTCTTTGCTTCATTTCCTGTAAAACCGGCAGTTCCACCGGCAAGGGAAAATTTGTCATTTTGAATGATTGAATAGAAATTTGAAAGAATTGTTTCTTCGGCATTATAAACACCGTTTATAAAAGCAATTGCAAAGGCAGAACGGTGAGAATTCTGATCGCCGCATGAAATTCCGACCGAAGCAAGTGCCTGCTCAATATCAGTTTTGTTAAGGACAGGATATTTACTGCCGTTTTCTACAAGCACACCTTTTACACGGGTGCGGCTGTCACTCATTGTTGTAAGAACAATTGAATCATTCTGGAAGCCGTTTAAATCAATTTCACCTGCCGTACTGGCACCAATTACCTCTGTATCAGGAAAAAGTTCTTTTATAGCCAGGGAAAGCTTTGCAAAATCATATTTTATTGCCGCCATGAAAATAACGGCATTGTATGAATCCGGGGACTGTTTTAACTGACGTAACAAATCCCGGGCTGCTTCATTTTCATCAGAAATTCTAGTTGAAACTACCTCTTGAATCATAGACAATTCCTTTTTTAATTTTTCTTTTATTGTACAACTGAAACAAAAGGTTTGGCAAATTTTATTTATAAAAGAACTTTAAGGCAAAAGAGAATATCATTGAATCAAAGCTGGAATCATTTATAATCGAGCTGATTGGAATATAAGTACGGAAGTCAGTACCGATTTTCCAGTTCTGAGAAAAATTATATGTATATGAAAGCAGTATTTCCGGATAGATAAAATTCAAATTTTTATAAAAATCACTGTTAATGTCAGAAATATCATTTTTTGCTGTTGTTGAAGTTTCCCGGTTCAGATCATCTTCATTAACGCCATTTGAAAGAAGGGCATAACGTGCTAAAAAACCAAGTCCTCCCATAACTGAAAACATGTGATTTTTTGATTCACTTACACTGAAAGTACGTCCACAGGTCAAATCAATCATTAAAGAAAGGGCTGTTCCTGTCCTGTTTTCAACTTCGGCAGGCTGAGCCTTTTTTCCATCCCAGAGATAATAATTCGTAAAAAAAGAGGCATGAGTTTGAAATGAAATTTTTTCTTTATGGAGAAAATCACAGCCGAGGCCAAGCGAATACATAACCGGAGATGGTGCAGACCTGGAAGAATCATCTGTATTGAGCATAAGTTTTGGACCGGCAGTAATAAACAGTGATTTTTCGATTTTAGATGAAGAAGCTTCATCAGTCTGTGTATTTTGTGCAAAAACTGAGAAAATTAAAAGCTGACAAATTAAAATTGAAAAAAAAAGTTTTTTCATAAGCAAAGCGCAAGGGTATGGAGCCCCGAAGTTGCCGGAAGACCGGCAATGAGCGTTAGCGAAGGGCGGAACACCCGACGGCGAAGCCGGTGCGCCCCTATATTTTATCCCTTATAAAACAATTTTTCCATATCGACGGTAAGGAATCCGCTGCGGCCCGTCTTATAAAAATCACTTTCTTCCCATGCAACCACAAGATAATTTCCGCTTATTGCAAAAGCCTGATAAGAGTACCTTTTTGGAAGTTTAGGCAGGCGGAAAGCAACGGTTTTTCCATTGTTAATCAAAGGTTTATCATCAAGAGAGCCTGAAAAATAAGTCGTTCCGTCTGCAAAGACGGCACAAATCCAATTGTCTTTTATTATTGCATTTGCTACCGTTGAATCATCTGAATCGGAAGAACCATTTTCAAAATAGCGTGGAGAAGAACCTCCGAAATCCCTGCAGGTGAGCACGAAATTAAAATCTTTAGGAATTGATTTCAATAAATTTTTCAGACGCAGGGGAGATTTTGAAAAATTTTCAGGAGTAATCAGATTTCTGTAACTTGTTTCTGAAATTTCTGAAACTGTGATATTTGAATTTTCTGATTTTGAATTAAACGGCTGCACAGAAGCCAGATCAACAAGCGATTTCCATTTTATATAGTGAAAAGAAACTCTGTTGTTTTTTGTTGATTTTACCGAACTGACCCAATCGTTTCCGTCAAAATATGTTCCAGTGACTTCGCCGGTCTGCTCAATGTTCAAATCATTATATGTTATGACCGGAAAAAACATTTTTTGCTCAAGCGACAGTCTGATTATATGGCTCTGATTTTTGCTCGTGGTCTTATTAAAGAATGAATTTTTGACCAATGTAAAATACGGAACTCCATTTTCAAAAACCAGGTTTCCTGCAGTCGAATCTGAAAAAAGCTGATAATCCTGAATAAGAACAGGATTGTCAGTGTTATCAAAATAAAGGGCACCTGAATGATTTACAAGAAGAATTGCTTTACCGTCTGAAGTAACATTTCCATCACAAACCCGGATACTTTCTGTCCACGGCTTTAAAGCAAGAATCGGCGAATGCTGCGGCAAATCGATTTCGGCATAAGAGCCTTCATTAAAATAAAACCACTTGTGATCACTGGATTTTTCATTCATCTCAAGATCAACTTTGTGTTTATTTTTATGCATTTGATTTTTTTTAGAACAGCCGGAAAAAAGCAGAGTAAGTGATAATACAGCAAGGCAAATTTTCGATAATTTCATATTTTTATTATCGGAAGTTTAATTTTCTAATTTACTCATTTCCATCTGGCAAAGCTGGTCACAGCGTTCATTGTATTCAATTCCGGCGTGTCCTTTTACCCAGTTCCATTCAACATTAAGCGAAGAATTAAGGGCATCAAGTTTCTGCCAGAGTTCCTGATTTAAGACAGGCTTTTTTGCTGCTGTTTTCCAGCCGTTTTTTTTCCAGTTGAAAATCCAGCCGGTAATTCCGTTTTTTACATACTGACTGTCAATGTTCACCTGAACCGGAAGATTTCTGAGACGCTCAGTGTTGTAAATTGCCGTTAAAGCAGAAATAGCGGCAGTTAATTCCATTTTGTTATTTGTAGTAAATTTGTCTCCGCCGCTCAATTCGCGTGCTTCGCCTTCTGCAATAACAACACAGGCCCAGCCGCCGACCCCCGGATTTCCGTGACAGCCGCCGTCTGTATATACAATGATTTTTTCCATAAATTAAGTTCTGTAATCTCCGTTGATTTTTACATAATCGTAGGTTAAGTCACAGCCCCAGGCAGTACCTTTTGCACTGCCGTCTTCAAGTTCAACTAAGATTTCTACAGCTTCTTCGGTGAGAATTTTCTTTGCAAGATCTTCGTCGAAGTTGAGAGGAACTCCGTGGTCGAACACTTTGATTGAATTTTCCTTGCCGCCGTTCTGATTTCCGTCCTCAAAGTAACGCTTTGCTCCTTCGCGGCTCAAGAAAGAAACCGAAGTTTTTTCCGGAGTAAAGAAGAAGCCGGAATATCCCATTGCGTCTAAGATTCGGCCCCAGTTTGCATCTGCCCCAAAGAAAGCGGCTTTTACAAGGTTTGAGCAGATTACAGCTTTAGCCAATCCGCGTGCATTTTCTACAGTGTCTGCTCCAACGACATTACAGGTAACAAGCCTGCTTGCCCCTTCTCCGTCAGCAGCGATTTTTTTTGCCATCTGAGTGTTGAGGGCGTTCAAAGCTTCGACAAAGGCATCAAAATCGGCACCTTCAGAAGTGATTTCAGCGTTTCCGGCCATTCCGTTTGCAAGAATTAAAAGAGAGTCGTTTGTTGAAGTGTCGCCGTCGATTGAAACACAGTTGTAAGTCTGAGCCGCAGAAATACGCAGGGCTTTTTCGAGCATTTCAGAAGAAATTGCACAGTCAGTAGTAATGAAGCCGAGCATAGTTCCCAAGTTGATGTGAATCATGCCGCTTCCCTTTGCCATTGTTCCCATTCGGACAGTTTTTCCGCCAATCTGAGTTTCGAGGGCAACTTCCTTGTACTGTGTGTCAGTTGTCATGATTGCGATTCGGGCTTCTTTATGACCCTCTTTTGAAAGACCGTCAGCAAGTTTGTCCAGACCATTTAAGATTTTATCAACCGGAAGCTGCTGACCGATTACACCAGTTGAAAGAACAAGAACGTCATCTGAATTAATGTTCATTTTTGCTGCAACAGCTACAGCTTCTTTGTTTGCGTTGTCGTAGCCTTCTTTTCCGGTGCAGGCATTTGCGTTTCCAGAGTTTGCAATTACAGCCTGAGCTTTTCCGTTTGCGATGTGGTCGCGGGTAAGCTTAACACATTCAGCCTTTACACGGTTCTGTGTAAATACACCTGCTGCATTGCAAACCTTTTCTGAAAAAATAAGAGCTGTATCGTTAGTTGTCCGGCTTGATTTGATTTTATTCAATACGCCGTTTGCAGTAAAACCTTCAGCTGCTGTAACGCCACCGTCGATAAATGTATATGCCATACCACACCTCAAAAAAAATGTATTTTTATGCAAGAAAATTACATAAATATGCAATAATTATACGAAAATACAGCATTATATGCAATGGAGTAGAATATCTTCATTCTTTATTTTTTGGGGAGTAAATATTTCCACAGCTTCTTCAAGAGAAATTTTCTCTTCCTTTTCAATGCAGCCGCATAAAAAAAGTATTTTTCCAATCAATTTTTCAGGCGTAAAACACCCGCGTAAAAAGCCCATGTCGCAGTCTTTGTCCCGCTTAGAAAGTCGCCGACCATCTTGAGAAAGCAAAAGCGGAAGGTGGAAATATTCTGGAACCTGTGAAAATCCAAGTTTTTCGTAAAGATAAATCTGCTCAAAAGCAGAGGGAATTAAATCTCTGCCACGAACAATCTGATTGATTCCCATTAGAGCATCATCAACTACAACTGCAAGCTGATAAGAAAAATTCCCGTCAGCACGTCTGATTATAAAATCTCCGCATTCACTGGCCAGATTGCATTTTTGAAGACCATAGCAAATATCTTGGAAAGAGATTTCGCACCCTTCTACAGAAATTCTTTTCGAAGGATTCTGCTTTTTTTGAAAAGAAAACTTTTCTTCAGGAGTTAAATTTTTACATTTGCCAGAATATACGATGCGACCATCAGCTAAATGTGGAGCCGAAGAAGCAAGTAAATCAGCACGATGGCAGAAACAGTCGTAAACAAGTCCTTTTTCGCAGAGAGAATTGAATGCTTTTACATAAAAAGAATCACGGTTTGACTGAAAAAACTCATCAGAAAGTCCGCAGTTGCTTAAGGAAGAAAAATTATCCCACTTAAGGCCTAACCACAACAAATCTTCAATAAGCTGATACGAATATTCTTTTTTGCATCTCTGGCGGTCAAGATCTTCAATACGTAAAATCCATTCACAGTCTGTTTTTTTTGCACAGAGATAGGAAAGAAGTGCCGAATATACGTTTCCAAGATGCATCCGGCCACTCGGAGACGGAGCAAACCGGCCGCGCATTATTTTGAGCCTTTCCCGTGAACTTTTTCAACTTCGTCAAAGAATTTTGAGCCGCCCTTTCCGTTTCCACGACGCGGGCCTAAAACTTTTGACTCAACTTCACCGGTTTTTTTCATGGAAGTTGCCACGCCTTTTCCGGGAGTTGAAAGCTGATTGTAATTAATCTCGTACATAACAGGATTTGATTCACTGAAATGAAAAATTTTACTTGAAAGAGCCAGAAATGTGATTATTCCCGCAATCACAAGCAGAATAGAAATGCTCTTTACAGTCTGAACAAGTTTTGCTTCATCAATTGTAATTGTCATAATATCCCCCTTTTAAAAGAAAAATCCACCAGATTTATTTTCGGAAAAACAAGATCACTTCTTTATTTTTTGATTACATTATAAAATAATTGAACGATGTTTCCACCATTTTCAGAAGAAAAAGCTTCACGAATACTCAAAGATTTAATTTTATCACTTCAAAAAGGCGGGATTGAGCTTGTACAGACTTCCAGACCAAGTGAAGAACGCAAAAACCAGGGAGTCATGCTCGGCTCACTCGTCTGCAAAGACAAAGACGGAAATGAAGTAAATCTTATTACAAATTCCGGAAACGCAAAAAAATTAAAAAATAATCCACAAATTAGCACAGATTTACACATATTTATTATAGTTGATTCGATTGTTTCGTCAGAGCAGATTGAAGAAGCACTGGCAGAAAATGATGCAGAAATTCACGAAATCACGGATGAACTGAAAAACACAGATTCACACAGATTAAGCGTTGAAGAAAAAGAAAATCTTATTAAGCTGCGTGAAAAGCTCTGCACCGAATCTTTGGAAAAAGTTCACGCTCTTTATAATTTTCACTGTATAGACGGTAAAGTCCGTTCGCTAAAAGAAATTTGCGCAGAATACAACCACGGAAAACTTCCGCCGACAGGAACCGGTGACTGCTGCGCGCCAAAGCTTTTAGATTACGCCTTTTCACACGAGTTATTTCCGGTTTCACTGGCAGAAACAGTCTGGACAGCACAATGCGGCAGGGATAGTAGCACCGCCGAAGGCGTTCGCTTTGCGAATGGAGCGGCAGCGGAAGTGCGGATAGCCCGCCCCGAAGGGGACCGCCCAACTTCTCACTTAACACCCCCTTGTGATGAACGCTGTGGAATTTTGCTTCCAGCCATGCTTGGCCTACACATTTTATACCGAGACGATGCAATTTGTGTTGTGAACAAACAATCCGGCGTTTTGAGCGTACCGGGAAGAACCGAAGACAAAAAAGACTGTATCGAATCGCGTTTCAAGACTCTTTTCGGCGACAAAGTTGAAATCGTTCAGAGTGCGGTTCACAGGCTCGACATGGAAACAAGCGGCGTGATGATTCTGGCTTTTACAAAAGAAGCCCACAGAGCTTTAATGAAGCAGTTTGAAGCAAAAGAAGTACACAAAGAATATATTGCCCTTTTAGACGGAGTGCTTGCTAAAAAAG
>NZ_JAZOUG010000206.1:0-6743 GCF_045657965.1 Treponema sp.
TCCGTTTTCTGTTGAAACCCGTACACCACAAGCCTTATTTCCGGCTTTATCAGAAAGAATATCTGTTACTCTATTTTTAAATCTTATCTGGGAACCCTGCTGTAAAGCTGCTTTTTGCAAAAGAGGAATAAGATGAGCACCAATTGCACCGCCTCCTTCAGGACGATGAATACGCTTGTTTGTTGCTCCGCCAAACATACCGACATCACTTAAATCTGCACCTACAAGTGGTGACTGTAACCATTCAACCATAGCAGCAGAATTATCGACAAGTGTACGGACTAAAACAGGATCATTAAGATTTTTACCGCCGCGCATTGTATCTTCATAAAAAACCTCAGGTGAATCTTTAATTCCAAGCCGCTGCTGTTCTTTTGTATAAGATGCATTGATTCCACCCGTTGAAGAAACTGCATTTCCGCCTGCAGTTCCCATTTTTTCAAGAACAATTACATCTGCACCTTTACTTGCCGCTTCAGTTGCTGCAACCAATCCGGCTCCTCCGGCTCCGATTATTACGATATCACATTCTGTATCTTTGTAAGAAACTGTTTTAATTACTTTGTTTTGAGCCTGAGAAATTGCTTCATCAAGAGCATCTAAGACGGCGTTTGAAGTAAGTGTTGCACCGGAAACTACATCGATTTCTTCTGTAGAACCGGAAGTAATAAACTGTTTTAAAATCAGTTCTTCAGCAGGGAGTGCAATTTCTGGAGTTTCACTTTCTTTTACGATTTTTGCATCAAAAATTTTACCGTCTTTTACAGTAATTTCAACTTCAACTTCTCCGTTTCTGCCTTCGCCTTTTCCGGTAAAAACACCATCAGTTAAAGATATTTCTTTACTGCAGGAAACAAAAAGTGAAATGATTACAGCAAATGCTAAAAATTTTATGTACTTCATAAAAACGTCCTGTTCTAAACTTTAAAAAGTTAGAATATAGTAACATTTTTTAGCATTTATGTAAACTCGAAATCAATTTACTCTAAACTTCAAGAGTTTCTATAGTCTTTTTGATTTCAACTGTTCCTTTACTGAGTTTTTCAGTGGCATCACTAACAGCATTCTGAGCTTTTCGCATCTGACCGATACTCTCAAGAAGCATTTCGCCGCCGTTATTCTGCTCAGCAACAGCATTCCGGACCTGATTTTCCTGCTGTTTTACTTGAGTTGAAAGATTAACTATATGATTAAACTCAGATGAAACTTCATTTGTTTTAAGGGAAGCCGTATCAATCAATGATTTCATATTTTTTAAGACTTCATCAATTGCTCGTGTCTGTTTACTTGAATCTTCGGCAAGTTTTCTGATTTCAGAAGCAACTACAGCAAATCCTTTGCCGGATTCTCCAGCATGAGCTGCTTCAATTGCCGCATTCATCGAAAGCAGATTTGTCTGAGTAGCGATTGAATCAATCATCTTACTCATTTCAA
This sequence comes from Treponema sp., assembly GCF_045657965.1. GTDB lineage: Bacteria > Spirochaetota > Spirochaetia > Treponematales > Treponemataceae > Treponema_D. Next base: position 1,435 of record NZ_JAZOUG010000206.1, read on the forward strand.
CCAGACCTCGTGAACTCTCTTCAATCTCTGCAACAATTTTGTTTACATCAGTAAGACTTTTCTGACCGGTCGAAGTTGCTTCTTCAAGTTCATTTACAGCTTCAAAGTTCTTTTCGAGAATAGAATTTATAGAACCGATATTTCCAATCATCTGTTCTATTGCAGAAGCAGATGAATTTACATTTGAAGTCATTGTATTCGTTACAAGAGAAAGTTCATTTACATTTTTTTCTGAATCACCGAGACAGGAAAGAGTTTTTTGAGTAACTTTATCGATTGAAGACTGAATCTGATTTTTAAAATCTTCTGTCATTTTATGCATGACATAATAAGAACAGTGTTCCATTTTGTTTACGCCGTTAAAAATTGCCTTTGCCATTTCACGGCAGGAACGGTAACCGCAGGCCTGACAGTTAAGCTCATCTTTTTTTGAATTTTTTCCCATTTCATGGAAAATTTTTGTAATCTGATCTTCTGACGGTTCTTTAAGATGACGGATAGCCTCACTTCTATCGATATAAGTACGGTTATAAATGCCTTCCTTCCAGAACTTATTGATTGTTGCATCAAGTTTTTTTAGAGATGACTTTTTTGGCTTTTCACCGGTCATTTTCCATTCTTTTTTGCGTTCTTCCATGCGCTTTTCAATTAAATTTTCAAGTTCATCGCGCGAAAGTTCCTGATTATCGGTACCAGCTCCACAGTTACAGCCTTTACCGCAGTTTAAGCAGTCAATCAGCTGATATTTAGGCTGTTTTCCGTTTTTTAAATCTTTTGCAAGCTGAGAAAAATATTCATATACTTCAGGGAAACCTTCGATTTTTCGTGTTTTTTTGCTTATTCCCGGAACAAAACGTTCTGCAGTACGCAAAAGTCCGCCCGGTGTTGAATATAAAACACCACGCTCTGCCAGAGGATTATCATAAGGAATTTTAGGAAAGGAAGAAAGATTAATGTTTTTTGCTTTAAAATGCATGCTCAATGAATGCATTGCAACATTAAAATCTCCCAGCCCATTTTCATCAAACTCGTGTCTTTTTGCATAGCATGGTGAAATTACGGCAACTTTGCACGAAGAATATTCCGAATAGAATTTTTTAATCATTGTAATTGTGTGAGCCATAGGACTGTCTGCAGGAGCAAGATACTGCAGAAGTTCAGGGTGATAAAGCTCAAACCAGGTAACAAGAGCCGGACAAGGCTGTGAAATTACAAGTTTAGGATTATTTTTTTTGATAAATTCGACATAAGATTTTGTTGTAAGTTCTGCACCAAAGCTGACATCAAAAACAGCTTTTATACCGATTGATTTTAAATAGCCGTTGAGTTCCAGATCAAGACCGCGGAAATGTGCAGCTGCTGCCGGTGCTACAATTGCAACAATTTTTTCACCTTTCTGTAGAGAAGCAAAAAAATCTTCTGTATCATCAATACCATATCTGGCTCCGTGATCGCACGCCTGAATACATGCACCGCAGCCCAGACAAAGTTCATGATTAACTTTTACATAATCACCGGAACAATCATTACACATTTTAGAAGGACAGACAGCAATACAACGGTGACAGTTTACACACTTGTCCTTATCAACAAAAATTACTGGAGCGAGTTCTTTTTTTGACATATTTTAGTACCTTTTCGGTACTATTATAATCAAAAAAAAATAAAAATAAAACAAGAAAAAGAAAATATTTTAAGTTCTGCTTAATTTATTGTTCAATCAGAGCTGTTTTTTCTTTTTTGGGAAGCCTTAGCTTTGCGGTCTTTACAACAAGCTTTTCTTTTTCGTAGCAGACTTCAACTTCTCCGTTTTCACTTACTCTTCCGGCAAGAATAAGATTTGCAAGCTGATCTTCGATTTCGTTCTGAATCAAACGGCGCATAGGACGTGCTCCCATGCTCGGCTCGTATCCGTGGTCTAAAAGATAATCGCGTGCCTTTCCTTTTATTACAAGATGAATATTCTGCTCAGAAAGACGGCCTTCAAGTTCTGCAATCTGAATATCGAGAATTTTTGAAATTTCTTCGCGCTTTAACGGATTGAAGACAACAATGTCGTCAATCCGGTTGATAAGCTCTGGAGCCATAATGCGCTTAAGTTCTTCCATTGCGTTGGCTTTAATTTCTGCCGGAGGCAAAAATCCGTCATCAAGCTGGGCAAAACCGAGTTTTTTATCTGCGGTAATTGAACGCGCACCGGCATTGCTTGTCATAATAATTACAGTATTTCTGAAATTTACTGTGTGGCCCAGGTTATCAGAAAGTTCACCTTCTTCAAGAATCTGAAGCAGAAGATTGAATACTTCATTGTGAGCTTTTTCAATTTCGTCAAAAAGGACAACTGAATAAGGCTTCTGCAAAACCTTGTTTGTAAGCATGCCGCCTTCTTCGTAACCTACATAGCCAGGAGCAGAACCTACAAGTCTGCTTGAAGTATGCTTTTCCATGAAGTCGGACATATCGATTCTGATTAAGGCATCTTCTGTTCCAAAAAGAAATTTTGCCATTGCTTTTGCAAGCTGGGTTTTTCCTACACCGGTTGGCCCGAGGAAAATAAATGAACCCATAGGCCTGTTCGGGCTTGAAACACCAGCACGACTTCGTCTGATTGCACTTGAAAGATATTTTACGGCTTCGTCCTGACCGATTACGTCTTTGTGGATTTCTTTTTCCATATCCAAAAGACGGCCGGCTTCAGCAGAATCCAGCTGCTGAGACGGAATTCCTGTCATGTCAGAAATAATGTGCGCAATATCCTGTGGAGTAACATGTTTTTTTACAGTAACGGCATTGTTCTTCCAGTAATTGTTAAAGTCGTCGAGCTTTTGCTTTAAATCGCGCACTTTATCGCGGATTTGAGCCGCTTTTTCGTAATCCTGATTTGCAACAAGAGCTTCCTTTTCGTGACTTAAATCTTCGATTGATTTTTCAAGTTCTGCAAGCTCTGTCGGACGGCTTTCTGAAGTGATTTTTTTTGCACTGCCAGCTTCGTCCAGCAAATCGATTGCCTTATCCGGCTGATATTTTTCAGGAATATAACGTGAAGAAAGTTTTACGATTGCTTCGATTGAGCCTTCATCATAAATTACATTGTGAAATTCCTCGTATTTTGACTTTAAGCCGTTAAGAATCTGAATGGTTTCCTCGTTTGAAGGTTCATTTATTTTAACGAGCTGAAATCTTCTGGCTAAAGCAGAATCTTTTTCGATATGTTTACGGTATTCCTTAAATGTTGTGGCTCCGACAAGCTGAAGTTCACCGCGGGAAAGAGCAGGCTTTAAAATGTTACTTGCATCCATTGTGCCGTCAGGACTTCCAGCCCCAATAATCATGTGAAGCTCGTCAATAAAAAGAATAATATCGCCGCTTTCTTTTACTTCCTTCATCATACGCTTCATGCGCTCTTCAAAGTCTCCGCGGTACTTGGTACCTGCAACCATGGCAGTAATGTCGAGCAGAAGAACCCGTTTTTGAAGAAGATTGTACGGAACTTCACCCGAAGCCACCCTCTGAGCAAGACCTTCTGCAACAGAAGTTTTACCGACTCCAGGCTCACCTACAAGGATAGGATTATTTTTTGTACGCCGGCTTAAAATCTGAATTATACGCTCGATTTCTGTTGAACGACCGATTACAGGATCAAGTTCGCCTTTTTTGGCTAAATCTGTTAAATCGCGGCTGAATTCTGCAAGGAAAGACTTTTTTTTCTGAGAATTCTGCTCGTTGTTTTTTGCATTGGCATATTCAACTTCACGGTTTTCGCTCTGGTCTTCGCCTCCGTTTTCGTTCTGTAAATCGCGGATTACATTGCGTACTGTATCAAGCGGAATTGAAGCCCTCTGGAAAAAGCGGAATGCAGCCGAATTTTCTTCGCGGATAGAAGCCAGAAGAAGATGTTCTGTTCCTACGTATTCACTTCGAAGTGAGCGCGATTCAATAACAGCAACATCAAGCAGAGTGCGAAGGCGGCGGCTTGGCGGAAGAGCAGAAAAAGCCGGTGGATTTGGAACTCGCGGGAACTGAGATAAAGTCTGCTCGATTAAAAGCTGAAGAGAAAGAATATTTATATTAAGGACTTTTAATGCATTAAAAGCCATATTATCAGCATCTTTTATAAGTGCAAGCATTACATGTTCAGGCAGAAGTTCTGCAAGAGCAGAGTTCCGGCCTTCTTTCTGAGCTGAATCTGTAAGCAATCTTTGTGCCTTGGGTGACAATCCTTTCATATTTTATCCTTAGCAAAGTTTTATATTTTCAAAAGCTTCCTGCAAAATTAAAGAGCGCAGGTAGTCAGTTTTAAGATTTTTGTTTTCTGAAATGTCTTTTGGGAAATTAAATTTTCTGCTTTTTAACACAAACTGAAGATGCCCGCTCTGAACCCGGTATAAAAGTGCACAAAGCTCTTCATCAGAGATTCCTGTAAAAAAGCCAAGATTTTTACCCCACTTTATATCAGAAATTAATTCTACGGCTTCACGAAGCTCTATTAGTGAAGCGAATTTTACTTTTGCGTAAGAGCGGTAAATTCTATTGCGAAGTTCTGTCTGACGTTTTCTTAAAACAATATCGCGTTCACGTCGTTCATTTTCTGCAAGAAATTTTACCGCAGAAACAAGGGAAGCAATCTGATCAAGTTCGTTGCCGTTACCGGCGATTTTTGTTGAAATCTGATAGTAAAAGCCGAGTGAAGACATAGGAAGAGTGCCTGCACCGAAACAATCGCTTATGACAATTTCTTTTGAATTAAGTGAATTAAAAAGCTCAGCAACTTTTCCTGAAAAAGAAAGAGACGGCAGATGAACCCGGCAGGAAACCTTCATTCCGCTTCCACAGTCATTAATTGAAGAAGTAAGATAGCCGATTTCATAGTCAGCTGCAAACTGAATTGTATTTTGCAGTTCGTCATCTACTTTTGCAACGAGATTAAAAGCTGTATTTCCGTCAAGCCCCGGTACAAATGAAGAAAGGCGCACATGGTCAGAAGAATTTACTTCGCAGGAAACTTTTCCGTCTGTGCGTAAAATTATTCCGCTTCCGTTTTGTTTTGAAGAAACTGAGCTCAAAATTCCCCTTTCTTCTAAAATTGCTTCTCCAAGTTCATCAAGTTCAGTAGAAACGACTCCCTGATATTTATCCGGCTCTTCGCAGTGAGAAAAAGCATCAAAAACGAGAGTCTGAACACGAAAGTCATCATCATCCTTAAACTTTGCAGGAAAAGGAAAATTAGCAAGATTTCGTGCAAGGCGGACACGTGTAGAAAGAACTACGTCATTTTCCGGTCCGCTTGATGCGAACCATGCATCGTTTGA
>NZ_JAZOUG010000207.1:0-30244 GCF_045657965.1 Treponema sp.
TCCTGTTATGATTACAAGCCCGTTCGGGATGGAAGATGTCTTTTTTATTGTTCCGTAGTTTTCTTGTGAGAATCCAAGCTGAGACAATTTTTGCACGGACTCAGAATTGTCAAAGAGTCTCAGGACTATCGACTCTCCGTAAGCGTTTGGAACGACAGAGACACGGAAATCAAGAGATTTGTTTCCCTCGCTCACGCTTATGTGACCGTCCTGCGGAAGCCTCTGCTCCATTATGTTCATGCTCGCCATTACTTTTATTCGGCTTGACAATGACGGAAAGACTGATTTTTCGAGCGTTCTTGAAGTTTTGAGAACGCCATCTATTCTGAACCGTATTCTGACAGAATCAGCCTCGCACTGAATATGTATGTCGCTTGCCCCTCTTCTTACGGCTTCAATGCAAGTCGCGTTTATGATGTTTACGGCGGGCGCACTCTCCGATACAGATTCAAGGGCGAACGGATTTTCCTTGCTTTCATCCTTATCTGCGACAGAATGGGAATCAACTATATTGCCGATGAATTCCGCAAAATCGCTGTCCGAAACGACTGTTGGAATCACATTTTTTGAGGCGTGGAGATTTTTTAGGAACGGTATTGCTTCACAAGCCTTGCTTTCCGCGACTGCGATTCTGACCGACTCGTCGTCCTCGCTGATTTTGACGGCGAAGGAATTTCTTATATATGAATCTTTATACTGCCCGCTGATATTTCGGTATGAGGAGAAAGCGGGCAGTGAAAATTTATTCCCGCTCATTGTCCGCCTCTTTCAAAATATATTTTTTGCAAAGCGATTGTATCCTGTCACTGTCAGACGATTCCGCTTCCTCGCCCTGTTCGACGAAAGGAACTAAAAAAATGGAGAATTCAGTTTCTGCCTCAGAGACAACCTTGTGGCGGAAAAGCAAGCCTAGAAGCGGGATTCTTCCGAGAATCGGAACTCTTCTCTCCGTAACATCGCTTTCCGTCTGTATTAGACCGCTGATTATTATCGGGCTTCCCGACTTCGTGCGTACATTCGTCGTGACCTTCTTTTCTGATGTCGTCGGCGGGTTCGTCGTGTCCGAAGATGTTGAGCTTGACGAGTCGGTGTTTCCCTGCTTTGAGACCTGCGCGTTCACATCGACCGTTATCATGTTGTCTCCTGAACTCCAGCCCTTTATCGAGAGAACCAGACCGCTTGAAATCTCGCGTGTCGTGCTTGTGTATACATCGCCCGATGAATCCACGATTATGTCTCGGTAACGGTAAGTGTTTGTGTTTGAGAAAGTTATCGTCTCTCCCGATATTCCGTTCAATGTCGTGTCTGCGAGAACCCGCGCCCTTCCGCTCGTAATCTCTGCGTTGAGGCTTGCGGCAAATTGCCTGCCGAATTTTGAAACTATGTCAAAGTCGATGTTGAGAAGCCCCGAAAGAAGGGCTGTGTAGTTCATTGTAGTGTCGTCTTGCTCAATTCCGCTCTCGTTCGTAAGCGTAAAACTCGGTTTCCATGAAGAGCCATCCGTTTTCTGCTGCTGTATTATCAGTATTTGGTATTTTATCTGTTGTTTGGGTTTGTCAATCAAGGAAAGTTCTTTTTTAAATGATTCGTAAAGAGAGGGGCTGCCTTTGAAGAAAACAAGCGTTGGGTCTCCAGTGACCGTTATGTTTTCCTTAGGGGCAGAGGGCGGAAGGTATTTTAACAGCTCCTCGCTCTGTATATAACGGAGTTTCACAGGAAGTGCCTTGTTTCTCTCGTCTATCAGCGTGATGAATTCTGACAGTTCCTTTTCTTTTTCGGGCGTGACCGCCGTAACAAAGGACGAACTTCCTTCTATAAAAATTATGTCCGAAAGAAGCATTGACTTTGGAATGAGCGAGACCGCCTCTTTTACCGTGATGTTGCTCAGCGTGAAATTTTTGTAAACACGCCCTTCCGCGGGCATGTCCACGGACTTTATAAAATCTATTATCGGTTTTGTCTCCTGTTCGCTCCCCGTTATCACAACGGAATTCGTCGTTTTGTCGGTCTTGATAAATGAAGATGAATTCAAGTCTGCGGGAAGCAACGATGAAAGGTTTTCTGCCGAAATGTTTTTCAAGTTCAGAATCGTAGTTTCTTTGAATTTTTTGATGACATCTTTCTTCTGAATCTCATAGATGTAATAGATTCCGTCTTTTTCCGTAAAATCACAGTTTGCCTGTTCGCAAAGAAGCGACAACAAAGAGTCAAATTCTTTCTCGGAATAAAAAAGATTTTCAAGCGACACTGCGGTTTTTGCCAATAAAGAATATTCTCTTCCGCCTGTCTTAAACAAATTGTCTATTACGGAAGAAAAATTAGCCTTAGTGAGCGAAAGCGTGAGAAGTGAATTCTCCTCGCTTATCTTGAAGTCCTCGAAATTCCTGTTTACCGTTCTTGTGGCGACTTTTGAGAGAAAATATCCGCTTCCGACCCGCTCAACCGTGAAATTCGGAAGTCGGAGAATCACGAGATTGAGAATATCGTTTATTCTTGCGTTTTGCACTCGTATCGTAAGCGGAATTTGAGGGAGTGCATCAAACATTATCGTTGTCTTTGTTTTTCGCGACAGGATTGTTAAAAACGGCTCTGTAAGCACATTCTCCGTGTCGATTGTTATTCCGCTCTCTCCTGTCTCGATTTTTACCTTTGATATGTTATATACATCGCCTTTTTTCTCGGCAAAAAGACGAAAAGCATCCGTGAATCTTTCCAATGCGGTGTCAAAATCCGTGTCCTCAAAATGAAAAGAAGCGTTACCCGTCACCGTCTCGTCAAATGTGACGGATTTTCCGCACAATTCTGCAAGCGAGAAAAGAATGTCAGTTATCTTTTGATTTCGGAAGTCTAGGGATATTTTATCAGATTCTTGCGGGAATAAATTTAATGAGGAAAAGACTATAAGAAGCAAAAAAATTAAAGATACTCGTCGAGGCATTGTTACAAGCCCCCGCACATGGAGATTGCGACGAGAGAGCCGAGCGAGAGAAAGGGTGCGAAGGGAATTTTTATTTTTGCCTTGTGGGTGGATAAAATGCTTTTTGAGAGCAGAAAGACCAGTGCCACAAGCGAAGCAAGCAGAAAGGCGTACAGGCTTGTTCTGAAACCCATAGAATAGGAAAGTACTCCAATAAATTTCACATCTCCGAAGCCAAGTCCGCCAGCATATTTATAAATCAAAACGAAAATCAGAGACATAAGAATTGCGCTTGCGATATGGATAAGAATATTATCGAAGTCACTTTTTACATCAAAGGAAAGCAACAGAACAAAAAGCGACAAAAGTAATGAATCAGGGATTTTATAAAATCGTATGTCTGCGATGGATATGAGCGTCAGAAATAAAAACAAGAATATTACTTTTGTTTCGCTGTAAAACACAATCTTTCCCCCTTAATAAAAAGTCTATTTTCAAAAAAATCAGCCGTCAAGAAAAAAGTAATGATAAATTTAAATTTTTTTTCTTGCGTTGCGAAAATAATCAAAAATCTCCAAAAATTCCTGTTTTGCAAATACTCTTAATAAAAATTTGCCAATTTTAGATTTAAGCGGTACAATTTTTTTAATAAAAGTTATGAATTCTACAGTTAAAAAATATCAGGTTTATCCTCGTTCTCGCCCGATTTTTCTGATAGGGCGTGGTCATACAAATGCCAATTTGTACCACTACGGGGGGAATAATCCTGTCAAGTATACAGATCCGGATGGGAGAGAAGCAGGAGATCCATTCAATTCTATTGAAGAAGCTGCGCTTGATTTTGCAAATACTTATAATGATGATTCGATTCATTATAATGTAGAGTATTTTTCAGCAATTTATTCATACATAGACGAGGAAACTGGAAAAATTTTATATTCATACAATATTCCAAATAAAGGTGATGGAGATTCTGTTGAAATTGACCTTTCCGTTGAACACGGTCAAACTGTTGTATCTACTGTTCATGCGCATGCGGCTTATGATTCGCAATATAAGAATAACGAACCTTCTGATGATGACTTTGATACAATGATTAGTAATACGGAGTATGTATCTACTCCAAATGGAAGTCTAATAGAGTATCATAAAAATAAAACACAAAATATCTTGAGAACTGATATAAATAGTGATGAAGCTGACCCAACAAGAAAAAATCGTACATTTTCTTTTAAAGAAAACATATATAAATAGTTTTGAGATTTGCTTATGAATAACTATCGAATATTACTTATTATATTTTTAATTTTCCTTATTTTTTCAAATTCTTTTTCTAAAACTCCTGACAAACTGAAAAAGGATGATGCATATTATATTGACATTGTTTTTAAAGATTTTGCCAATTTGAAACACTATAAAATAAATAAAGATGATTATATCTTTGATATAGAACAAAAAGGGGAAGAAATTATAATTAAAATTCAACTTGATAAGAATAAAATGAGAAAAAAAGGTGGTGGTGGACAATATAAACTAACAAAAGATGGGATGATTTTAGAAAAAATCCTTTTTAAATAACGAGATGTATTTGTAAAAATTTCTTTACATTCGACTAACAAAACATTGTGTGATAAAATACTCTCATGGAGGATAGTATGTTTTATCAATATGTAGAACTTGCGGACAAGACGCTTATCGCTCACTCGGACTTAAAAAAACAAGGCGGCGGCAAAGTTGTCGAAGTCCAGTTTGAGCGCCCCCGCACGGAAGGGGGATTCTGCTCTGCTCGCTGTGAGTTGCCCTCGTACAAATGGATTTTCAACGAGTTTTTCTCTGACGAGGATTTGGCTTTTTTTGAGAAATTCTTGTCTCACAACGCGCATACGATATTCAAATACGCCGACTGTGGAGGAATCAAGATTGCCTAACATACTCCGTATCGGAAGTTATTATGTGTATTTCTGGATGAACGAGAATTCCGAGCCTGTCCATGTCCATGTGAATGAGGGAAACCCCGACATAAACTCAACGAAACTCTGGCTCACAAAGGCGGGCGGGTGCATCGAGCAAACAACAACAGCCGTATTCCCAAGACCAAACTTAACAAAATAAAGGAAATAATCTCGGACAATCATTTTTACATTTGCCAAAAATGGGTCGAAATATTCGGCGAAAAAGCCCTAACTTTTTACTGCTGATTTTTATGTATAGCCTTTCCCAAATCCCACTGTATAGTGGAATTTTCGCCCTGTCTTAGTCCCACAAATACGGATTTGTGGGAGGAAGGAAATAGAAGAAAACTATAGACTCCCCTGCCCTTTTCGGCTATATTTTAGCCATAAACAAACAAAACAATGAAGAGCGGCAGCAACTTCTCCTGTCGAAAATCGCACAGTTCCGACTTTTCGACGACGATTTTATGTCGAAAGTCTTTGAAGACGACATTGAGGCGACGGAATTCCTGTTAAAAGTCATTTTGCAAAGAGATGATTTGAAAGTGACGGAATCCAAAGGACAGGTCACAATCAAAAACTTGCTCGGTCGCTCCGTCCGGCTCGACATCAAGGCAAAGGACAAGACAGGGAAAGTTTATAACATCGAAGTCCAGAGGGCGGACGAAGGGACTGACGAGAAGCGGGCGAGATATTACAGTGCGATTCTCGATGCGAACACGCTTCTCCCCCGACAGAACTTCCAGGACTTGCCCGAAACCTACATCATCTTCATAACCGAACACGATGTGCTGAAAGGCGGGCTTCCGCTGTATCACATAAACCGAACAATCAAAGAAAACGGAATGACATTTTGCGACGAATCGAATATAATATATGTGAACGGTGAATTTCGCGGGGAAGATGAAATCGGAAAACTTATGCACGACTTCTCGTGCATAAATCCCGATGAAATGAACAGCAAACTTCTTGCCGAAAAGACAAGATATTTCAAGAAAGATGAAAAGGGGGTAAAGCGTATGTGCAAAATTATGGAAGATTTCGCAAGGGAAGAAAAAGAAGAACTAAAAATTCAAATAGCAACTGAATTATTAGAAGACGGAGCATATCCCATTCCAAGAATTGCAGAAATTTCAAAACTCTCCGAGAACAAAGTTAAGGAACTTGCGGAAAGTCTGCAAGCAATAGCGAGATAAAGGCCGACGGCTCTATTTTAATTTCCCCTTTTCTCTGCTAATACTGATATAAAAATTCTATATCAGGAGTTATTATGAACGCAGAGACTATCAACAGAATCAAGGTGCGGATGGAAAACGAGCTTTCTCCAAGCCAAATGAAAAATTTAGAGAATGTGCTGACAGAAATTCTTTATGAAACATCAGCAAACGGTGCACTTCCTCGGAGAAGCAAAAAGAACCTCGTCAAGCAGTTCCTTACGGCAAAAAGAATTGAAGGCTGCTCAAAAAGGACTGAGGAATATTATAACTCAGTCCTTGCTTTCTACGAGAAAAACATAGGTTGTGATATCTGCCTTGCGGACACAAACAAAATCCGAGAATACCTGACAGACTACCAGAAAATAAACAAGTGCTCAAATGTCACGCTTGACACAGTAAGACGAATATTGTCAAGTTTTTACAAATGGCTTGAGGAAGAGGACTTCATCCTCAAAAGCCCGATGAAGAGGATTCACAGGATAAAAGCGCCGATTGTGATAAAGCCCGCCTTCTCCGACGAGCAGATTGAGACCATAAGGAAATCCGCTTCCAAGAGCAAACGGAACATCGCGATTGTCGACATACTTCTTTCGTCTGGAATCCGTGTGAGCGAATTAGTCCGCCTAAACCGCTCGTCCATAAACCTTAACACGAGAACTTGCACGGTTTTCGGAAAGGGCGCGAAGCAAAGGGTGACTTATTTCGATGTCCGCACGAAGATTGAGCTTGTGTCAATGCCGGTGATAAATTTCCTGATTTTGCCGGTTTCAGATTTCCGCTTTTAGGCAAAAAAATATATTAATCGAAGCCGACGGCTCCGACCTTCATGCGGTCCTTCATTCTGTAGGAATCCGCCTGCAGGCTTATTATGTGACAATGGTGCAGAAGTCTGTCCAGGCTGGCAGTAGCGACAGCTTCGTCATTGTTCATGAACTCCGTCCATTTTCCAAATGTCTTGTTGCTTGTCATAATCATTGCACCACTTTCATAACGGACATTAATCAGTTGAAACAATGCATGAGTTTGTTCAGCTGTCAAAGGTTCATAACCAACCTCATCTACCAGAAGAAGATTTGGTTTTGCAAACCATTTAAGCTTTCTTGCAAGCCTGTTTTGCTCTTTCGCCTTAATCAGAACTTCCACAAGATCATGACAGGAAATGTAATAAGACGAGAAACCTGAAAGGCAGGCTTTACAGCCGAGAGCTGTCATGAGATGAGTTTTTCCAACACCGGAAGGTCCAAGGAAAAATACATTTTCCTTTCTTTCGACAAATGCCAGCGAAGAAAGCTCGTTGAACTTTTCCTGTGGAAGCCCGCCTTTCAACCAGCTGAGGTCAAAGGCTTCCAGTGTCTTGAACTGGGGAATGCCTGAAATTTTAAGTCTTGTCTTTCCGGCCCGTTCATTCCGTGGAATCAGTTCTGTTTCAATAAGGTCGTAAATTCTTTCGAGAAGGGTGTTGTCATTATGAGTCTGTTCTTCAAGAAAAGAGTCAAAACCTGCTGCCATAAAGTTCAGTCCCAGTTCTTCCATACGATTTTTCAAAGTCAAAAGCTTTATGTTTTCCATCAGAGCCCTCCTGCAAGAAACTGCTCATAGAAAACAGGATTTCTTATTGCAACATAATCAGGATTGCTGAACTTCAGGGATTTCTTTGACTGACGTTTGAAAGCATCGCGTTTGAGACCTTTTTCCCAGGCTTTAAGGATTGCCTCCTGATCTTCCACAGAAATAAATGATTTTCGGCTTCCAGCTGGTGCACAGTAAATAATTCTGATTGAAACTCCGTCCGCATCAAAAAGTTCAAGTTTTTCAACATCAAGAAACGGCTTGCCTGTTATGGTCTTTCCGATGAAAACCGGAGGAACGCTGTATTTGTTTGTCCTGTATGTGATGCATGACTCTCTGTTGACAATGAGGGGAATGGAATCACGGACATCAAAGTCGGAGGACGGAATCTTCTTGAGATATTGTTTTTCCAGATTGAAACGTTCATTTCTTGACTGATTGAACTGGGATAGCTTGTTTTCTGCAATCGTTTTAATCCATGCAAGGGCATCTTCATTCAGCTGTGGCAGATTCAGGTTCCTGTTGTCATAATCAACAAAAAAACTATTTTCGAAATACTTGTTGAATCGTTCAACTTTGCCCTTAGTTTCCGGCCTGTGTATTTTACATCGCTTGGGAATGAAACCGTAGTGGTATGCAAAACGGGCCAGCTGGTGGTTCGTCTGCCAGTGTTCTCCATCGTAGACCCAGGCAGTCTTCATGTTGTCATAAAGGATTTCTTCAGGGATTCCTCCAAAGAATCTGACGGCTTTTATATGGCAGTTCAAAAGAGTGGCACTGTTCATGCTCGTGGTAAAACTGACAAAGGGCATTCTGGAAAATCCCATGACCATGACGAAGGCATAAAGTTTCTGAATTCTTCCGTTCACATACTGTCGTCCGAATTCTATCCAGTCGACCTGAGCCTGGCGGGCAGGTTCTGTTTCAAAACGGATTGTTGCTTTCTGAGCTTCTTCTTTTCTGATTTTTGTTATGAATTCACGGACAATTGAAGACTGTCCTTTAAAACCCATTTTTTTAAGTTTTTTAAAAATATTTGCACCATTAATTTCTGGGTTTTCTCTGACAAGTGCTTCGACGAAAGGTTTGTATTCGTCTAGCAGGCTTTTTCTGACAGGTGTTTTTCTTTTTCGTGGCATTTGCTTTAACCAAGTTCTGATTGTTCTGTCTGTTTTTCCTAATTGCTCAGCAATTTGCTTCTGAGTAAATCCCTGGGCTTGCAATTCATGCGCCTTTAGCATAAATTTCTCCATGAGGCTCATTCTCCTTTTCAATGTGGTGTGGTAACAACATTTTAAGGGTTTTTGAGCCTCTTTTTATACACCTAAAAGCGGAAATTTCTCGCCGGCATTTTTAGGAAGTTTATCACCGGCAGCTACACTTGAGAACTACCTGAAGACACGAAAAGACAAGAACAACGCCCTTTTTGTCTGCTCTCGTAAGAAAGGTAAAAATGGCTCTTATTCAAGGCTTACCGTGAATTCAATCGAAAAAATGATTAGGGAAATCGGTACAAGAACGAGCATCGAGAATGTGCATCCGCACCGATTCCGAAGGACGCTCGCGGCCAACGCGATTGACAAGGGGATGCCGATTGAGCAGGTGCAGTTTCTCTTGGGGCATACGAAAATAGACACAACGCTTCGCTACGCAAATGTTCAGCAGGCGAATGTGAGATACTCACACCAAAAATTCATCTGCTAAAGACTCTTTTATATAGCGAAGACCCTTTTAAATTTTGATTTTTCTCTTTTGGACTCCTAAAAAAATATGCTTTAGGAGACGGTCGTTTTTGTCTTAAAAAAAACACAAGTATTTAGAATTTATAATTCAGTCCACTATCTCATCTTTTTTGGACTATTCCGTACTTTTTCCTATTTTCTTTCCCAACTCCCACAAACCCCTATTTGTGGGACTAAAGAAAGGCGAAAATTCCACTATACAGGGGAAATTGGGAAAGGCTATACGAAATTATTTTTGTTATTTTATATAATATGATAACTTGCTTATAAATTACAAACTTAAGTATGTAAAAAATATAAATTTTTAGTTAGCAAACCTTACCAGCACTTACAAGCCCGATTTGTAAGTCAAATATTCGTTCTTGTTTGGCGCGAGAAGAATCGCCTTATCAATATATTTTTTCGACTCGAATTTGTTTCCGAGATTGTTATAGCAGACTGAAATATAATAAAATGAAGCGTCGTTTTTCGGATTGATTTTTATTGCGGAAGAAAATTTTTCTATCGCTTTTTCATATTTTTCTGCCGACATAAATATCTGACCGTAATTTATGTATGCTTCTTCAGAATTTGGTGCATAGGTAATTGATTTTTCCGCGTCGTTTATTGCCTCAGTGTATTTTCCCAACTTATTGTAACAAAAAGAACGATTTGTATAATATTCTGCATTGAACGGATTTGCGATAATTGCTTTGTCTAATTCTTTAACGGCGGATTCAAAATCTTCCAATGCGATGAAAGCGCGAGCGTGGTTATTGCAGAAAATATCTAATCTAAAATTTCCGACAAGCATTCCGAATGCAATCGCCAAAGAAAAATCTTGCTCCGCCTTTTTGTAATCAGAAAGTTCCATATAAGTCAGACCTCTGAAATTGAGAATTGTTGGATGTTCGGGAAACTGTTTCAAATAAAAATTGAAATCTTCCAATGCCTTGTCAAAATTTTTTAGATAATAATACGCAACTCCCCTGCAATAATGCGCTTTCAAATCATTTTCATCAATCGACAGGGCTTTTTGGGCATCGTCAAACGCCAAATCGTAGTTTCCCAAATCAATATAAAACACGCTTCTGTCAGTGATGGCTTGAAGATTTTCGGGAGCAATTTTCAATGCAGAATTTATTTTCTCAAGAGCAGTTTTTGTATTCCCTTGATTGTACAATTTTTCCGATTGATTGATATAATCCATAACTTCATTGGCAAACAATGAGAAAGAAAATAAAAAGAATAACACAACAAATATTTTTTTCATACGCGGAAAATCCTATAATTTTAGTTTTACATTAAAATCGATTCTCAGTTCAGCACCGAGTCTTGCTTCATTAGAATTTGTTTCAAAAGTCTTAAATAATTTTACATCCGAAGTCAATGATAATTTTGCTTTACCACAATTCTTTGTGAATTGATTGCTAATTACAATATTATTTGAATTTTTCTTCACTACTACATTATAATTTTTAGTAATATTTGATGTATATGATTGTTCTTTTATATTAATACCTGCTGATGAGAATCTATCTTCAAAGCTAGAAAGTTCCTTTTTTATTGTAGCAATTTTATTGTCAACTACAGATTTCACAATATCGCTTTTTGAGTATATTAAATAGCTTGTTCCTCCAACAGCACCTGCACCAACTACAGCCGCCCACATATCGGGATTTTCATTCATAAAGTTTGATAAATCAGTAGCCACCTTATTTCTATTATCTTCATTTGCATTAGCAAGTTTTTTAACTAAATCTATGAAAGTACCTATTTCATCAGTATCCATTCTCCCGTCAGGATCTGTATACTTGACAGGATTATTTCCCGCGTAGTGGTACAAATTGCCATTGATGTGATTAAACACCCCGCCCATGCCGGGCAAATTTGCATTATTCCGTCGTGCCTCGTCGTTGATTGGTGCTTGTGGTATGTAATCGCCCAATGCCGGGTCAGTAGAGAGCCAACGAGAATATTTCGGGTCGAGATACCTAGCCCCATAGTAATAGAGACCTGTTTCCTCGTCCATCTCCTTTCCAGTAAACTTGTACGGTAGATACTGCAAGCCCGTGTTGCTCGTCTTGTCAACCCAAATTTCACCATAGGGAGTGTATTCCAAACGCTGGTACTCGTTGCCGTCTTTGTCGGTTATGAGGTGTGCACTTCCCAAATGGTCAGCGTGGTAATAATACTGGCGGTTGAATTCTTCGCTGTAAGTCGGATTCTTTCCGCTATTTAGTTTCGTGACGATTCTTGTCTCGCCCAAGTAAATGTGCTTTGATGTCTGACCGCCCTCAGTCGCGTTGCCCGCGTCTGTGTGGAGAGTCCACATCTTGTTGAAGTAAAGAGTCTCGCTTGAAAGAGTGTACTTATTAGTTCGCTCTCCGCTTTCTGAGTAGACATAACTGACCGTGTATGAAGAATCTGCGCTCGCGATAAGGCGGTTTTTCTCGTCCCAGGTATAAACGCGCTTATATCTCTCGCTTTCGCTCGCAGATTTTGTGTCCTTGAACAAGCCCCAGCCGTAATCGGTGGATTTAACTCCCCGCTCGTCAGTTTCAACGGTGCGGATATATGAAGATGTCTCCTCGTCAAAACTTCCGTCCTGCTCGACCGTGACATTTCCGTTTGAGTCGTACTTGTAATAGCGGTTTCCTATGCTCACGAGGCGGTGGGCAAAATTGTCGTCATAGACATAATCAAAATTGTAGTTCAAATCGTCACCGATTTTCTTGTTCGGAGTGACAACTTCGCTACTCTTCTTCGCCGTCATATTGCCCAAGCCGTATTGGTCAAACGAGAATTCCTGTCGGTAAGTTGATTTGAATTCTGGATTGACGGACTTATAAGGATTATAGACGGTCTCACCTTCGGCAAGGGTAAGCTGATAGAGTCCGTCATAAGAATAATTTTGCTTAGTGCTGTAACTTCCGTTGATTTCACCAGTGCAGACATTCGTGTAGCCCGACACATTTCCAACGCGGTCAAAACTGTAACTTATGTTCTGCAGGACTACGCCCCATTTATTTTTCGTGTTTATAGTATCGAGCCAGCGCCTTTCTTTGTTGTAGTTGTAATCGGTTCGGACTCCGTTTCCGTATTCGATGTATATTCGCTGACCGTACTCGTCATAGCCAATATCATTGACATATTTGAATTTCTCTCCGAAATGTTCGCCAACAACGCTCACGACCTGACCGCCCTCGTCATAACCATAAACGATTTTTTCGCCGTCTGGATAAACGATATATTGCATACGACCGAGATAGTCGCTCTTGTACTCCATAACTGCCGTTTGATTTCCGTTTCCAGCGTTTAAGTGCGTGGCAAGAGTGCGCGTTTCTTTCGTCACCTCGCCCAAAGAACCGTATTCGTATGAAACCGTTCCGCCTGAATCCGTCACACTAAGGACTTTGCCCGCAGCATGGATTATCTTGTCGGAATTAGTTCCGTAAATATATTCAGTGTCAGCGGTGTCGGGATAATCGACTTTTAAAAGCCTGTTAAGACCGTCATACTCGTAGCAAATCTGCTTGCCAGTCTCGCGAAGAACGCTGTTCGTCTCGCGGATAAGGTTAGAACATTCGTCATACTCAAATTCCTGTCGCCCGGAGTCAAGACTGCAAAGAGCCGTCTTTCTTCCGAGCAAGTCATACTCGACCGTTATAGGATTCTTTTTGGAATCATAAGCCGCGGTCATCTCTCCTATGCTGTTATATTCATAAGAAACTGTTGTGAGTACGGTTTTCGCCATATCATTGTCAAGTTTCATAACTTCAAGAATATTTCCCCTGCTGTCGCTCTTTTGTCGCGTAATTCTTCCGAGCGGGTCACAACTCTCTGAGATTGAATTTCCGTCACGAATATAGAAAGATTCAGTCTGAACAGAACCATCGGGAAGCACAGTTTTTATCTTGCGGTCTTTCTCGTCGTAAGTATATTTATTATAATACTCACCGACTCTCGGAGAACTTTCAAGCAGGCTCTCCAAACCGCCCGCCACAAAATCAGTCATGCTCTCAACTATTGCCCGACCTTTATTGTCATACTCGACTGCCCCCGAAACATTCCACCCCTCAACTTTGCCTCCAAATTCAGGCTTGTAAACAAGCCCCGATTTAGCAGTGCGCACGGCTCGCCCAACGCCGTCCACCTGTACGACAGTTTTCATAACGGAAGAATCATTTTTGTCAAAAGTGACCTTGTTGGATGTCACGGCATACCAAAGACCGTGCTTTCCGCTCTCGTTGCGATTTGGGCATGAATATTCATAACTTACGGCTGGGCAAGAATCGCTGTCATAAGATGTTTTTATGCTTATCGGGCGTTGCCATTTGTCATACAAATAATCAATTCTGTTTCCGTTGCAATCTTCTTCCCATTCCTTTGTCTGCGTTTTATACTCATATTTTGCCCTTCCCGTATATGTCTCTGTGTTAAGACCATATTGTGATATTTCCTCGATAAACTGACAGACTTCACCGTCATATCCATAAGCCACTGTAGCCCCCCGTGGGTCTCGGACTGAAGTAATATTTCCCCAACCATCATAGGTGAAAATGTGGACGGAACAACTATAATTGTCAAAGTATTGTCTCAATTCAACAAGGCTTCCTTTTGTGTCATAACGCCCTGCACGGCGACGAATCAAATTTTGATTTTTGTCATAAACAAATATTTCCAACGGAAGAGAAACTATGTAATTCACGATGTCCGATGTGTCATAGTCTATGCGAGCCGAAAGTCGCTCACCACTAGCCTTGTCGTCAAATTTCTGCACGAGTTCAATTACATTTCCGAACTCATCATAGTTATATGTATTTGAAGTGTATGCAAATTCTGACGGTGAGGAAAGCTCATAGTTAAAGTTTTCCTCAAATTTTACAAGTGCGTTCGGAGATTCATCGAGGACTATATGATTTTCACTGAGTTTTTCCCCATTTGACGAATACACGACACTGTTCTTTGTTATTCCCTTTGAGTAATAGGCATCGTTATAATATTCGTCCTCGCTGTAAGTTCCGTCGGCAAAAACGCTTCTCACAGTCCTGAATCCGTAGAAATCTTTTTCCTGTCTGTCATAATATCCTCCACTGTAAGAATATCGCGTAGTAACGCTATGCTCGCCGTGAGAAAGTTCGGGAAGAACCTCACCGCAACCATCGCTCATTGTCACGCTGCTCATAACATACTTGAAATTCGGGTTTGCCGTCGTTCCGTATTTAGCCGCATAGTCAATCTCGCACTTTCCACCTTGCGGAAGCCGAACAGAACGAAGAAGCCCCACACGCCCCATCAAGTTCCGCTTGTAATATGTGCCTACATTCGGGATTCGTAGAACATGGTCACTAAGCCCGTCACCGTCAACGTCGAGCATCCGGACACTCACGCCTTCAAGAGACGTGTTCATGTTCACACCGGCACCTTCGGAGACAGTCACATTGATTTTTAAAAGCCAGACAGGGATCGAAATGTTCACGTTCACACCGGCGCTTCCGCTTGCACCAAGAGAAACGCTGGTATTCCATTCAAGTGAATTTATGTAGACATCGAAACCAAAACCGAAGGGGTTTATTGTGACTGTGGCCGCAGCTTTTCCAACAGCGTTCCCGATCACTGGCAGTTCGCTTACGAAGCCAAAGTCAAAGCCCCGCTCAAGATCCTGACGAATAAAGGACACCCCTTCAGTAACTGAGACATTCCATTTGTCTACGGGAACATTCAGGCTGCTCCCAAAGCCGTCTCCCTTATTGAACCTCACTTCCAGCGATGAGTCTCCGGGTTTCATAGAAACTATATCCTGAAGTCCGTCGCCATTGACATCAAGGAGCATACGCTCCGTGTTGGAGCTGGATGCCCCATAAGATATGCCTATATTGGTGCTCACCCCCGAAGAAAGTGACTTTGCCTCTGACAAATCAGCACCTTTACCGGCAGAGCTGTTTCTTCCCAGGGAGACCTGTGTCGTAGATGTCAAATCACCGCAATCTGAATAGCGGCTGCCTGAACTGACGAAACCATTACCGGTGTTGAGCCTGAAACTCCTTGATGAATAATAATCGGGCAGTCCGTCACCGTTTATGTCAAGCAGGCCTGTATCCTGCGTGGAGTCCCCCGTGGAATAAGTGACACCGCTTGAGGGCGTTGCGGATGCATTCAGTTCCAAGCTGTTATTTTTCCCCTTGGGTTTTATCGTGACGGTGCCCGTAGCGCTTACGGAACCGCCGTATGTTTTCACTTCACTCACGTTTTTTGACAGGACGCCTGTTATGCCGGAATCCATATTCTTTGTGTATGAGACAATTCCGGTCTCATCGATTTTGCTTCCGCTCGTGACCACTATTCTGCCGTCAGTGCATTGTACGATATCTGGAATTCCGTCACCGTTCATGTCAGTAAGAAGCTGCCGCGTCTCGGATGTCGAGTTGTTCGTACCATAGGAACCGGACAGATCCAGTGCGCCGCTTACCTTGCTGACATAATCAGACTCCGCTATTTCTCCCTCAACCGAGACACCTGCGCTTATACTTGGCGTTATGTCGGTTCCTTCTGTGAAAGTCCGCCTTAGTGTAGGCAGGCTTAACGGAGAAGCGGATGACAAAACTTCTGCTGTTTCAGAAACATCTTTCTCTACATCGATTCCTTCTATATTATAATAAGCGCTTCCGCCAGCCCGGTCGCAGTGTATAATATCCTTAGAGACAAACGGCATGTAATAGTATGTGTCAGCAGACCCGTCCTTTTTCTGTTCTGTTCTTGTCGCTACCGTGCCAATCAGGGCCGTCTCCAGGTCCACGTCATACTTCACGGAGATATCATCATTCCGCCCGACTGGCAGGACAAACCCGTTGACTTCCCCGGAAGAATTAACGGCGGCATTCTTTTGCGGAAGATAAAAATGAATTTCTTCTTCTGAATCCGCATTTTTCTCAGGGTTACTTGTATTTATGTTCGTTTTTTCAGACTTTAGTTTCTCAAGATCGCCATTCTCCTTCAGTTTTCCTGCTTCCGACATGAAAGAAGTTAATCTCACCTCGGAAAAAGGACTGTCGTCCAGAGCACCTTTCCAGACACCGTAATACCAGCGGCTAGTTCCACCGTATAAGATTTCATTGTTCGGCACGGATATCTCACCTTCGACCGTTACGGTTTCTTTCTTCGCTTCCGTTTCTTCCCCAGTCGCAACGCTGCAGTCAACTTCCTCTTCGGTAATATATTTGCATAAAACCGGGGATGCTGTTATGTCCTCCGTACTGAAATCAGTTGAGGAATCCCAGGCAGCTTTTGTCAAAGGCACGGATGTTCTTTCAAAATCTCCGCTCACTGACAGTCTGAGGAACGGGTATGAGGCCTCATTCTTTTTATCGCTATAGAT
This sequence comes from Treponema sp., assembly GCF_045657965.1. Classification (GTDB taxonomy): domain Bacteria; phylum Spirochaetota; class Spirochaetia; order Treponematales; family Treponemataceae; genus Treponema_D. Next base: position 16,755 of record NZ_JAZOUG010000207.1, read on the forward strand.
AACCGGATATTCGTAGTTTTTGTTGTATGAGATCTGGCAGGATATTTTCCTGTATTTCCCTATATGGTTTGATTTGCACAGGGTGAGCAGCTGTTTATCCCTGTCAGTATACCATTTCCATTTCTGCGTAAGATATTCCTTTATTTCGCTGCTGCTAGCCGTCTCCGGCAGTCCTGTATCATCTTTATAAAGTGACCTGATATAATCTTCGGAGCGTGGCTCAGTCCACAAATCTTTCAGCAGATATTTATCTTCTCCGCTGTCAAAAAACTCCTGCGCAATTTTCTCAGCCTCCCTGTACCTGTAATTCTCCAGTATCTGGGCGGCTCTTTTCAGTTCTTCGGCTCCGGCGGAAAAAACATAGATCTGAGAGTCAATTTCTGTTGTATCTTTTCCCTGCTCATCCTTCTTATACTCAGTTCTGATGGTATACATCAGGGGTATGAATTCATTAAGCTCCTCCTCAGTAAGCGATGTTTCTTCAAATCTCATGCTTATTGAATCGGCATCCCAGTTTTTCTGCCAGCCGGAAATGTCGCAGTACGGAATCTCAATAGCTGATACAATTTTTTCATACTCTCCGGGACTTACGGCTAAAGCCCTGTAATCAATGCCGCTGAGTAGCACGCTTATTTCTGCCTCGTAATTTTCTGTGTCCGTAAAATTGCTCTTGAGCTTAATGAAGCAACTGTCATCATCAGAGGATATTTCGTAATCCTCGACATATAATGCCTCCGTCTCTACCCCGCCGGCCAGCACTTTCCCGTCGCTTAGGCCAAGCACGACTGGAGTTTTTGAGGAATCCTGGTTCCCGGTGTAGTCAAAGACGTACACATACTGGCTGTCAGAACCATTGCTCGCATACAGAGTGCCTTTCTTATCTTCTCCCCTCATTCCGTCATCAGCATTAACGCTTGTCTCGTAAAAATATACAGGCCCGTCAGCATCGAATTTTACCGGCAGTGAGTTTATTGAGTATTTTTCAAGCACGGCCTTCTTGGCCTCCCTGCTCAGCGGATATTCTGACAGGAATTCCCTGGCGGAATCCTCATCCTCAAACGTTTCCAGAATGTATCTGTCATCGGCGGTGTAATGCAGGAATTTCGATGCGAATGCGTTTCTTCTTTCTATCTCGTCTTTATCGGTAATGACCGTTTCCGACTCATCCCCACCAAAAACATTCCGGTAATAATCCTGAAGCTCCGCCCGTGTGAATTCTGTCGGCAGGAATTCGTCAAGCTCAATGAGGCCTTCATATATCCAGGCCTTTTTATTGAAAGGAAGGCTTTCCCATGAGGAATCATATGCTATATCAACCGTCAGTTTTGTGGCCCCGTCATCCTCCTGCGTGCTGTCGGAAGATACTTTATACATCGCGAGGAGATTTTCTTTTCCGCCCAATTTCTCTTCTATAAATTTATTTACAGTTTTCTGCCTGAATTCCTCAAGCAGTTCTTCATCACTTTTTTCCATGGAAAGGCTGTTATTTATTGTTTTGGCCGCAGCTTCCGAATAATTCTCAAACTTGCCGGTAAAAAAATATATTCCGTCATACCCCTTCGCTGCCGAAAACTGCCCGGTCTCAGAGTCCGCCCCCTTCCTGTCGAATACCCTCACGGTGGAATACTTTATGTTTACGTTCCATGACAGGTCCGTGTTTCTGGGCTCGGGACCGTTATTGGTTATGAAATAGATGCTTTTATCCCTGCTGATTTTTATGCCGCTTCTGGAGGCTGCCCCCGGAACTTTGAATGACAGCGCGTTGTCACAAGTATCCTTAGAGCCTATGAAAGTCAGTGCGGAGACATCAGCCTGGCTTGAAAAAGCATTCTCGACCCCGCAAGCTGTCTCCGAGATTTCGATGGTTCCGTTATACGGGGCTTTCCATGCCCGGAATGGTGTCTGTACGAAATATGTCTTCCTGTACTCCTCGATTTCATCAGCCTCAAGGCTTTGCTTTATGTCCGTGACCACTACTGTCGAATAAACCGGTGTCGCCGTAAAAGTCAGGTTGCCGTTGTTCCTGAAATAGGTCTGCCTTCCGCTCTCGACTATGTCGACGAGCCCGTCCCTGTCCATATCGCTGAATGAGAATCTGGAATTCGATGTGGTCCGTTGATTGACTTTGGAATATGCCGCTCCAAGCGTCGCCTTGACGACATCGCTCTTTAATCCGGCCCCGCCATAAATATTCCAGCCGTAAGTCGATGTAGAGGAGTCATCCTCATTCATATCATAGGAAAGGCTGCCTCCTTTGAATGTCAGTTTTACGGATTTTGAGAAAGACGGCGTTCCGCTCACCTTGTCCATGCCTTCATTCAGCGAGCAGTATAACTCCCCTTCATCCTGCCATATGAAATCAGCCATTCCGTCTCCGTTTATGTCAACCATGGAGCTGTCGGTTCTGCTTGTCCCCGAGGAGACAGAACCGCTGCCGCCTACAGTTGCCCTTCCGTCCGCGAAGCTTGTTCCCACTCCGACGCCGGCAGAGGCATTGAAATTGACGCCACGGGTCGTTGATGAGCCGAGCTGAATAGACCTGCCATCCCCAAGTTTTCTCTGCCCGTCAAAATAAACTGTTTTCCCGTCCTTTTCGGCATATCCTTCATATTCGAAAGTATATTCATAAGAATCGCTCGCACCGGAGTCCTCGACGGTAAGTTTTGACAGGTAACTTGCCTTTGAGAAGCTTATGTCGTTCCTGTATTCAAACTTATACGCTCGTATCTTGAAGTTGTTTTCCCAGTATGAGGTCACGATTCCAGAGAGAAGCCGTTCGCAGGCAATGACTTTCCCGCTCCTTGCCTCCACACGCACGTCGGGGCGATTCTCCTTCTCATACTCAAAGTGAATCCTGTACTTTCCCTTTGTTTTGCCATGGCCCGTATAATAAATATCCGCCGGGTATACATAGCCTCCGTTTTCGCTGTCCTTCGTGTATTCGTAGACTATAGAGTTCCCGTATATGTCCGTCGTTTCAGTTATGTTCCATGTGAATATCTGAGACCCCTCACCGACACATGAGTCTCCTGCGCTTTTCACGGATTCTTCTGTCAGGACGTACATTCCGTACCGCCTCACAGTCCCGTCTTTTGAGGTGACTTCCCAATAATCATTATCCGTTCTCGCGTTCTTCCTTATGATTCGAGAAAAGGATGTCTCTTTTCTGGGCTTATAGAACGCATCATTGCCTTCACTGCCTGTTTTCTCAAGCAGGACTCCGTCGAGCATATACCGGTTTTCCGTGTCGTAATCCGGAAGACCGAACCTCGTGTCGGTAGTGATTGCACTTCCGTACCGGACATCAAAACCTATGCCCATTATTCCGTTCCCGCCACCGCTCGAATACGAGACGCTGATTCCTGGCTGAAGTCCCCGCCGCCCATGAGGAATCTCAAGGTCAAAACTGAAGGAGGCATCGCCGAAGCTGTCCGCTTTCGGCGGGTTGAATTTTATAACATGGGAATCAGGCTTCGCCGCCTCAAGATTCTTTATGCTGTTAAGGTTTATGTCTATGGGGTCCGCGCTCTCGGGCATAGTTAGCGTGGCATTTATCATGTCCGTGAAATGGCTTGTAAGAGAATGTACCGTGTGATTTTTGTTGTCGACATATTTTCTCTCGAGCGGAACCCACTGGGATTTAGAGGTGTCGTAGAAATATGTGTGAAGTTCCTCAAGGCTCTGCTTTCTTGTATCAAGAATTTTCGCATAGGGAAGCACAATCTCCGCATCTTTCTTGAATTTTGTGCCGGCGGGGAGAAAGCGGTATCCCCTGAAATCCGGAACAGCATTGTAAAGGCTTTCGCCAGTCTCCGCCACGGAAGCAAGGTGCGTTATGCTGATTTCGGTGTCTTTGTCAAGCGCGCCCGCAGGGATATAAATGCTCGCATCTCCGAGCGAAACTACTCCACCCTCAGAAGCTTTGATAAGTCTGCTTTCTGTCTTTTCCTCAAATTTGACTTTGTTCGGCAACAAATCAGGACTAACTTGTTTGTCCGTTCCGCTCGCAAAAAGAAAGACAGGACTGCTCGCCATAAGATAAATCGAGGCGACAAAAAATGCTGACAATCTTCTGATAAAATCGCTGAAACTCATACTCCGGACACTCCCTCAAAAATAACTTTTACGGGCGTTTTCGGAAAATTTTCAAGATTAGAAACAACAACAACAAAGCCAGTTTTTCCGCCCGTAATAGAAACATTCTCAACTGGCGAAAAGTCGCCAGCATAATATCCGTTGAAATAAAAAATGAAAAGTTTCTTCACATCGTCATAATCTATTCTGACAGTATTTCGTATGCCGATTCCCTTATGCAACAAAGAAGATGTTTTCCAAGTTGAAATCGTCGAAAATTCGCCGTCATACACTTTTCCAATTATGTACTGTCCGCGAGTATTTATCATAAGGGAAAGAAGAAAATCTTTGCCGTCTAAATCCTGATTGCAGAACACTACGCCATAACCACTTTCTGTTCGTCCGCTCTCCTTGTATGCGGAGAATTCAACGGTCTCAAAACTGTCGGCAGAGCTTTCGTGTGCAGGAAACCAAAAAGTATATCCATTGCTGGTTATATATTTTGAATCGTTGGTGAAAAAAATATACGAAGAATTATTTTCACTATTGCTCTCGAATAGATTTGAATCTTCAATGACTGCCGTTGACTCTGTTGAATTCGTTTCACAAGATGCCGAATTCTCCGTTTCTTCGGTTCTTGGAGAAAGAGAACAGCCAAGCAAGGCAACAAGAAGGAAAGCAATCAATACTGTAATAAAATACTCTTTTTTATACATATTCTTATCCTTTACGATGTGTACTTAAAAACTTGTTTCAATGAGATTGTATATTCGATTACAGCCGTGTAACTGTCAGCCGAAAACAATCCTGTCGTTGTTGGATAAACCTTGAAATACATTTTTCTTGTGGAGTATGTAGGATTTGAGATAAGATTCTCGACATTCTGCTTTACGGATATAGGTTCAGTTCCTTTCACAAGCAGCATCAACTGGGTATCGCTTCCCGTGGACTGGTTATCAAGCCCCGCCGTCTGATTAAGAACTATTGATGCGCTTCTCAAAGGCGGAATCTCAACGAAAAACCAATCCTCGTCTATTACAGGCTCTGTCTTGCTGATGTACCGAACGCACGGAAGGTTGCAAACAAGGTCGTATTCAAGAAAAGAAGCCTGCGACTCGACATCATTACATTCGTTTTCATCTTTCCGAACGGAAGAGGCATAGCCAAACGCATAAGTATTCCCATAGAATTTTTTCTGTCCACGAATCTTGTCTAGCCTGTAAACATAACGGCTGAATTCCGCAAGAGCAGAATCAACAAAAGAAGTCAAAGTTCCTTCATATATACATTTGAATTCAAGGGTGTCGGAGTCTTCCGCGCGCATCAGATAAAATTTGTCAGAGGCGATGTCCTCGCTCCAACTCAGATAAACTGTATTCTCTGTTTTCAGGCTGTCAATTACGGGAACATCTTGAAACGGGTCTGAATTCGTTCTGAAAAGAGCCTCTTCAAAATCATTCTCCTTGCACGAGACAAAAATTATCAAGCAGATAATACAAATCAATCGGGGAAATTTAATCATCATACCGCTCTCCCCTGTAAATGCTGAAAGAAAAACCGAGTGTCGGGCGAACCTCAATGAACTTGTCATCACTCAGATGAAAATCAAACTCGACATCAGTAAAAATTTTAAACCACTCGCAGACCGAAAGCTCATACCCCAATATTCCAAGTGCATTGAAAAAAGTCTCTTTCAGAGTCCGCTCTTCCTCGTATTTCTCCGTGACCGTCAGAATCTCATAGGAATAAGCCATTCCACCGCCGATATAAAAACCGTGATACTTTGACAAATATATGTGCGCAAGAAGCGGAAGCCCTACGCTTATCTTATGAAGATTTAAAGGATATTCATTCTCACTCTCTTTTCCATAAGAATATGTTGCGCGAATTTGACCAGAAAAATCATAACGAAGTGATTTTATCGTGTTGTTTTTTAGTGGCGGAAATATTTCAAGACCGAGATTTCCACCAGCGATTCCCATATACGCATCATTCCATTTTTCTGTTATCGGAGACCAATAGAAGCCCGATATAGGGATTCTGAATTCAAAAGGTCGTTTCTTGGTTTCCGCAAGTTGCCTTTGGCTCAGTCCCAAAACCTGCTCGAACCCCTCAAGAATCCTGTCTGCTAATGTTTCCATAAAGCGGTCATAACGGCTAATTTTATCAACTACAAAGAATTCATCAACGATTTTTCGTTTCTCGCTGTCATAAAGTTTTAAATTTCCGTACCAAGAGGCTTCGTTTTTTTGAACGAAACCGTAGATTATGTACTGCTCACCAAGAATATTGCAGACTCGCTGTGCATCAACAGCGGAATTAACCATATCGTAGTCTTTTTCGCTTGCTTTTTTGAAGCCTACAAGACCTTCAAGCCAATATTTTTCGAGAAGTGAATAAAGTTTTTCATTGGGATTTTCGGGGAAATCTAATTTCTGCGTGTTTTCATCGTAACAAACTATCGGGGCAATAACGGCGTTCTGAGCATATACCGAAGCGAAAGATAAGAAAAATAAGAAAAACAAAAATCCGTAAATCTTCACTATGGTTCCCCCCTCTCTGCTTTTATATGCTTCTCTATTTCATCAAGTTTTGGATTCGCATAGCCGTTCTTACGCAGTACCTCGCAGTCCGAGATTATCTCGTTGTATTTTGTGCTATCCATAGGGTTTATACAGAAAAGACTGTGTGCTTTCTTGAAGCGTATCTCGTTGTTTTCAGGCTGGTATTGCAGAACATCTAAGAATCTCTTGTATGCTTCACGGTAATCTTTTGCTTTGTAAAACGCTTCTGCTTCCGCCGTCATATTTGTGACCGCAGTGTCCTTCTTGACCGAATCAATCCTTTGTTTTTTCTGCTCGTCAAGAAGAAGGTCGTACCCGCTTTTCATTTTCTTTGTTTCGGAAAATTGCCTGTCCGTGCTTTTCCTGTTTTCCGTAATTTCCTGTAAAAGAAGGTCGTCGTACTCCGTGACAGTTTGGGAAAGCGAGTCAATTTTTTCTTCAAGTTGCTCCACTGTAGAAATGATTTTATCGTTCTGTTCCCTAAGTTCCTTGCTTCTTGTATTCAGCAAGAAAATAATTATTACGAGCATAGAAACATAAACGATATGAATCAAAACAGAGTTTATTACTTTCATTAAGAATAATTTTCACATTGAATTCCAATTTTTTAAACTAAAATCATTATATTTTTTTAATTTTTTCTTAGCGTCACCGCTGAGAATAGACATTTTTGAGATTTTCGAGATTTTTTTTAGTTTTTGAATTTTTAATTGTGATTTTCCAACATTATGTTATACTTTTTATGATGCCGATAGAAAAAACACTATACGCATATTCCAAAAATTCTCTGTGGTTTATTCCCACAAATGCCAATTTGTACCACTACGGGTGAAATAATCCTGTAACATATATAGACCCCACAGGTAGGGCTTCAATTTTGCAACGCCCTATAAACAAAGGTCAAAAATGGGCCTATAACACCGCCAATTGGTTTGGTAAAAATTTGGGATTTTTTTTACATGGACTTATCGATTACGGTGATTTATCGTCAACAAATTCTGTATCTCAATATTCCGGTGAGAATTTAGGGATAACAACTACAGACAGTGCAAATACAGAAAGAAATTATAAAATAATTTATACAGGTATGGATGATGCTTTGACCAAGGAAGCGGTAAAAAATGTTAATAATTTAGAAGAGTTCGGCAATGGAGACACTCGTGGATTAGCCAATGGTGGGGATGACAAATCTGCTGGAGGAAAATACAAAATCTTTTTTAATGACTGCAACGATTATACTGCTGCGGTATTTAAGGAATACAAAAGACTTTGGAAAGAAAAATATAAAAACGATAATCCCGAAAAATCATGGTTTGCTAGACAGTTGGAATGGAGAAAGCATAAAAAAGAAATTTCAGCGCAAAAGGGGGACTGGATTGAAATTCCGAAAAATTAGTTTGTATATTGTTATGCTGTTATTTTGTATATTTTCTACATATTCAAATGGAAAAAAAGATTTAGAAATTTCTAAAGATATTCTAGATTTCCTAAATACTTTTTATGAGAACCGTAAAAGTGATTTTACATATACAAAATTCCAGACTTATTTTTTCTCACCGCAATCTTGGGCAGAATTTAATGAATTTTATCGAGGTGGAAGAAAAACAATATCTATTCCTGCAGAAAATGGCGAAAATGAATTTTATTTATTTCAAAATAAAATTTTAGCATTAGGAAGTTTTAACGGCTTCAATATTGTAAATTCCGAATATAAAAAAGCAATATATGATATTTCTGAAGGAGAGTTGTATTGCATTGGAATAGAAGTATGTTATGATTATAAAAAAACATACGAAAATTTTTGGTTGAAGAAAAGGGAGAACTCTTTTTTATTTATTATTATTCTATAAATATATCAAACATAAGTTAGAATAAAAAAAAATCTCTACCCCATATATAGCGTACCCCGCCTATTCAAAATTTCTGTTTGTTACTCACAACAATACGGATTTGTGGGAAGTATAATTTTTTAAAACTTATTCCTTGATTTACAATACAAATAAAAGGTGTTTTTTTCTCCACCTTCTGCCGAAAATAAATTAAGGGGAAGTTTATGAGCGAGAAAAAACAAAAAACATTTATTCTGACGGGAACGCTTGCAAAAGATGCCGAGCCTATCCTAAGTGAAGAAAAGGAACTCGGTTGTTTGCTGACCGTTCGGAAAGGGGAAATAATTTTCAAGGTAGAGATTTTTTCCGAACTTGCCCCAGTCCTTTTCCGCCACGCCCTAAAGGGAATAACCGTCTTAGTTCCCGTCAGAAAGTCGGTTGGCGGAACGCTTTCGGCAAGCATCGCTTATCCGCTCTGACTAATCCTGTCACTCAGCCCAATCCATTTCATCATTGCGACGAACAGCTCCCTTTTTTCAAGAACGCTGAATCTTTCTTTTAGCCGTGAAAGGCTCGTCTGAACATAAGGCAAAGATTTTCTCGTGAGCAAAGCCGTTTCTTTGAGCGAAAGCCCCTCAAAAACAGAGAACATAAGCTCCTTGTTCATCTCGCTCAGCGACTCGTAATCTAGGAATCTTCCAAGTGAGCGAACCGATGCGTTGTCCTGTGCGACTTTTGAAACATAACGATTGCCACGAGCGATGCACTCGCCGCACTGCCTCACCTCGTCAATGCTCTCAGGACATAAAAGCAAGGACAAATATTCCTGCTTGCGAACGAAATTCAAGAAAAGCACGCTCGGCTTCCGCTCGCAGAAAAGCGTTACAGGACACCGTTTTTCTTTCAGATAAAAGATTGCGTTCATAGCCGAGTTTTCATCGGCATTGCATCCGACTACTGCACGGTCATCTGATGAAATCTCCTTGTCATACAAAGCGTTGTTGTTACAAAATTCAAACGGCGAGGAGGGAAAGAGAGCCTTGAACACGGGGGTATGCATAGCATACTCCGACGGCGAGAAATTTATAAAAAGAACTTTTTCCATATATCTATTAACGGCACTATTGGCTAAACTCAACAGGACTTTGAACAAAAGTCAGCAGGACTTCGCCCCAAAGTCAATAGGACTTTTGCCCGTAGTTCATTGAACTTTAGTCGAAAGTTCACCTGACTTTAGCCCGAAACTCATAGGACTTTAACACAAAAATGACAAAAAATGCCGTACCAAAATTGAAGGCACGGCAAATTCTTTTGTCAGATTTTCTAGCTTATCACGATTTCCTCAGAAAAGGCTTCGGTGTATTGGATTGTGCAGGGTTTCGCACAGATTTTGAGCGTGTATTTGCCCGCCGCACAGTCGTTCGGAATCCTCGTATCAATCCGCTTGTTTGTGTTCCATGCATAGTAGTCAAGTCTAGTAGAAACGCCGTCTTTCTCTATGAACACCCCCTGCGTTTCGTCGGACTGGTCGAATTTGAGGTAGTCGCCGAGAATTCGGATTATGTCGCCGGCCTTTATCGTGTTATCATCGTTCCCATCGGCGTTCAGCACATCCTCAATGCTCGGAATCATTTTGAGACGGTTGCTAACCCGCTCCGTTTTTGTATTGGCGAGAATTGAGCGAGAAATTGTGGTGTCGGCAAGGAATCTGAAGTTGAGGCTGTGGTCGTTTGTCGAAAGGCTCGGCTGGAACGAGGCGAGTTTGTCGTCCGTAGTTCCGCCCGCCGTCACGAAGAACAATCCGAGCGGTCCTCGCACCGTGTAGCCGAGTTGGGCGTAGCGGAGGACAACGGACTTGTAGACATCCATCACGCCCGAAATGTCGGCTTTTGTTACTGTCGTGTTGTTCGCCGCCATCTCGTCAACGAGATTCTCAAATGTGATTTCCGCCTCGTTCTCGGAGCGGAAGTTGTACTTAGCCTTTGCATTGGCTGTCATGTTCTGTCTCAGAAAAATCTTGAGCATATAGAACTCCTTTTTGTTTGCTTTTGGCGGACAATTCGCAACGCGAAGTTTCAGTCCGCCGTTCGTGCTTTCAATATACCGCAAGAAAAGGGGCAACTATTGGTTATGTTTCATATCAGGAAAACGGTAACAAATATAATCATTCACGCAATCAAAAGTGGCAGTATATTTCAGACATCTTAATTCACGGAAAGTTTTGCTTTCCAAAAAGGAGGTCTCGGTATGGAAAACGATATGCTTACGAAAATCTACGGCGAGTTCTGCTCGCTTCGTGGCGAGATGTCTGAGTTCAAGAGACGAACGCTTGAACGGCTAGAAGAATTAGAGGGGAACTTCAAGCAAAGTTCCGTTGAGCGGGCGGCAAGATTATGCCGACTTGTGTCACTCGCGACGGGGCTTGTCGCTCTCGTGTCTGCAGCCTACACGGTTCTTTCAAAATTCCTTGAAAATGGGGGCGCGGTATGAAAAAGAATATGAAGCAACTTGGCGAATTCACGGAAGAGCTTTTTGGCTGCGGACTTAGTGAAGCGGAAGTTTATAAATGCATTCTTATGGAATTCTACGGAACGCCATATCTTTGGGGCGGTCAGTCACCCGAAGGAAGCGACTGTTCGGGCAGCGTTTGCACGGCGTTGAGCCTCGCAACGGGACGGGCTATAAGAGTGACGGCGGACACGCTTTACAAGGGATTTTTCACCGAAGATGTGACGGACTTTTCGGACAAAAATCTTATTTATGCCGCATTTTTCCTTGACGAAAGCGGTAAGGCAGTCCATGTTGCGGGTTGGTGCGATGGGAAATATATGAATGTGTCGCGGTGCGAGCCTAACGAGGCGGGGAACTTTCGGAGTGGTGCGGAACTCCTTCGCCTCTACCCACATCTTAAAATGGTAAAAAGGGGGAGGCGAGTATGACGACGATTGATTTTTCATACCGTGAACTTGTCACAAACATTGTAAAGAGAATCTTGCTCCTCGCGGGAAAACTCGCGGGCTACAAAGGATTTGCCGTGCTTGTGGCGACTATTCTTCTCTGCGCGGGATATGTCGGCGAGGTGGCATGGGCTTCGGTTATAATCTCCGCCCTGTGCGGCGTGGTTTTGCCGAAAGCGGTCGGGAATTTCGGAAGTTCAATTTCGGACTTCTATTCAGAAAACAAAGGGGGAAATCAAAATGAGAAAATTACAAATTACAATCAGCGTGCTTCTCGCGCTGTCGCTAAGCCTTCCGATTCGGGCAAACGCGCCATCGAAAACGGAAAGCGAAAAATCAGGGAAGCCGTTGAGAGAGCAAAGTCAGAATCAGAAGAAGAATGATTCCGTTGACTATGACACGCTCGTCGCCGAACTCGACAAGATTCTTGAAGAGACGTTGAGCGAGGCTCTTGAAGAGCAATACGCCAATTTGAACGCGCAATTTGCGAGGGAAAGCGAAAGGCTGTTTGAGAGCCGCTCATTTTGGCGAAAAGCCGCCGTCACGGAAGGGCTTGTGATTTTAGGTGGTGTGTTTGCGGGGGTAATGGTGTACAAGCTGAAAGAGTAAATCTCCATCTATACCAGTATTCGAAGCGAGCCAGTGCCTAAACCAGCTGAAAAAAAAAGGTGGTCGGAGTCGGGGTTCTGGCAAAACCTATGCCAGTATTCACGAATGATACAATGCTAGCATTTCGAGTTAAGCAAAAAAAGACGGGCGTAGGTGTGGTTCTGACAAAGCCCCGCCCTTCGCAGCATAGCTGCTCGGAGACTCGCTAAAAACTTGCCTCGCAAGTTTTTGCCCTGCTTCGCAGTGCCGCTCCCTATGAACTTGTTCACCACAAATCCTATGTCAGACTTTCTGAACGAGCCAGTGCCAGAAAATCCACTTGAGCAAAAAAATAGCGGCTGGAGTCGGGGTTCTGACAAAAAGTCGCTTGAACTTGTTCACCGCGACTTTTATGGCAGGTTCTCGACGGGAAGCCGCTATTTTTTTGTTTCAGTTAGAAATTCCTTAGCACTGAATCATTCCGAATACCATTGCGAAGAGCGCTACAGTTTCACAAAGACCTACGACCATAATGTAGTTAGAGAAACCTTTTCCTGTCTCACCGAGAGCGTCTGAACCAGCCGCACCAGCCTTTCCCTGAGCGATAGCAGAGAAACACATTGCCAAGCCTGCCGCAATTCCCAAACCGAGGAAGAAAAGCGGATTCTCAGCGATTTTTGCTGAGCCTGCCATCTGCTGCATAAGAAGGAAGCCGTAGATTGTCTGTGTAAGTGGGGCACCTGCGAAGACTGTCAAGATGAAGGGAGCCGGTTTATTTGCCATAAAACAGCGTTTCCATGCACCAATTGCGCCCTGACCTGCGATACCGATACCGATTGCAGAACCAATAGCTGCAATACCCATTACAAGACCTGCACCAATCATTCCAAAATTCATAATTTTCTCCTATGAAAAGCCGAGAAGGAAGTTGTAGCAACTTTAGTTGCAGACTTTCTAGCGGCTTTTCAGGCTTCTCCGCAATGTAATGAGGAGAAGCAGTTAATATTGCAAGTTTCCGTACGGAAACTTGTCAAGATAAAAAACGGACGATATTTTAGGCCGTTTTTTATCTATATCTCCTTTTTTTACCGTAAGTTTTATTCACTCAACGGTTCATACTTAAAGCCTGCCCAACTCATTCCCAAGTGATTTGAGAATTCCAACGTATTCAAACGAACGCCGTGGACGATGACCGAAAGCAAGTTCAAAATCATGTTCAAGCCATGACCAAAAACAAGCAATACGATAAGGACGATGAACAAAGCCGCGTGCCCAACCAGTGGGCCTGCGAATGTGTTTACCGTGCCGGAAATTGCGGCTCCAGCCAGACCTACAGCCCACAATCGGATGTATGAGACGATGTCCGAGAACACATTGACCACTCCCAGCAAAACCGAGATGATGTTCTTTACGCTCTCAAGGATTGATTTACCGACGCTTCCTTCGTAGTTTGCGAAAACGAAGCTGAATGCAAATCC
>NZ_JAZOUG010000208.1:0-15088 GCF_045657965.1 Treponema sp.
TCACCTCGGTGGTGACGACTGGGATCGTGCTATCGTAAACTGGCTTATTGCAGGCTTCAAGGCAGACACAGGAATCGACTTGAGTGGAGACGCAATGGCTTTGCAGCGTCTTCGTGACGAAGCAGAAAAGGCAAAAATCGCTCTTTCAAACCAGACAACTGTTGACATCAACCTTCCGTTCATCACAGCAGATGCAACAGGTCCAAAACATTTGCAGAGAAGCCTTTCTCGCGCAGAATTCGAAAAAATGACAGATGACCTCTTCGAGCGCACAAAAGAGCCATGCCGCAAGGCACTCGCTGATGCAGGCATCTCAACAAGCGACATCGACGAAGTTCTTTTGGTCGGTGGTTCAAGCCGAATGCCAAAAGTTCAGGAAATCGTAAAGGCAATCTTCGGAAAAGAAGGAAGCCGTGCTGTCAACCCGGATGAAGCAGTTGCAATCGGTGCTGCAGTTCAGGGCGGCGTTTTGCAGGGCGATGTAAAAGACATCCTCTTGCTCGATGTTACACCACTTTCACTTGGTATCGAGACAATGGGCGGCGTTATGACAAAGCTCATCGCACGAAACACAACAATTCCTACAAAGAAGAGCCAGGTCTTCTCTACTGCAGCCGACGGACAGACAGCAGTTTCTATCCATGTATTGCAGGGTGAGCGCGAAATGGCAAGCCAGAACCGCACTCTCGGAAACTTTGACCTGGTCGGAATCCCAGCAGCTCCACGCGGCGTTCCACAGATTGAAGTTACATTCGATATCGATGCAAACGGTATCGTCCATGTTAGCGCAAAAGACCTGGGAACAGGAAAAGAGCAGCACATCCAGATTACTTCATCAAGCGGCCTGAGCGAAGAAGAAATCAACCGCATGGTAAAAGATGCAGAAGCAAATGCTGAAGCAGACAAAAAACAGCGTGAAGCAATCGATGTTAAAAACGAAGCAGACAGCCTTGTTTACCAGACAGAAAAGAGCATGAAAGAGCTCGGTGACAAAATCAAAGATGCCGACAAACAGGCAATCGAAGATGCACTCGCTGCCCTCAAAAAGGCAATCGAAGGCAACGACACTGAAGACATCAAGGCAAAAACAGAAGCTTTGAAGAACGCTTCATACAAAATCGCCGAAGAAATCTACAAGCAGCAGGGAGCTCAAGGCGCACAGCCAGGAGCAGATGCAGGTGCAAATGCCGGAGCCGACGCAAATGCTGGTGCTGATTCAAACAATGGCAGCAAATTCGACAAGGGCAGTGCTGACGACGTAGAGTACGAAGTACATTAATCTATGAAGATTTTAGGAACGACATATTTTTGCCGTTCCAAGCCAGCTGAAACGCGGAGCCGGCGTTCTGACAAAATCCCACTTGAGTTATTTTTGAAAAAAATAAGCTCCGTGGGATTTTTGGCAGGTTGCAGGCGGGAGCGTTTTAGTTGTTTTTAAAGCAATGTTAAAAATATAGGTGTTTACAAAATCATGGCTGGGAAAAGAGATTATTACGAAGTTTTAGGAATTCAAAAGAACGCTACTGAGGATGAAATCAAAAAGGCTTACCGAAAATTGGCCGTAAAGTATCATCCTGACCGGAATCCGGGCAACAAGGAAGCTGAAGAAAAATTTAAAGAGGCAACCGAGGCGTATGAAGTTCTTTCTGATGACCAGAAACGTCCAATCTATGACCAGTATGGTTTTGCCGGTCTTGACGGAATGGGTGGCGGAGCTGGCGGTGCTGGATACAGCCATGCTTTCCACGACTTCTCAGACCTTTTCGGCAATATGGGCGGCGGAATGGGCGGAGGATTTTCCGACATTTTCGAAAATATTTTCGGAGGCGGAAGGTCTTCCCGCCGCTCTCGCCCGGATGAGCCGCAGCAGGGGCAGAGCCTTCGCTACGACCTTAACATTTCATTTAAAGATGCCGTTTACGGAACAAAGGCTGAAATTACTTTCCAGCACAACGAAGCTTGTACTGAATGTGGCGGTTCAGGAGGAGCTAAAGGCTCTAAAAGAAAAGCCTGTTCAACCTGTGGTGGAAGTGGTCAGGTTCGCCGTCAGGCAGGTTTTTTTGCCGTTCAGCAGACCTGTCCTTCATGCGGTGGAGCCGGAACTAAAATCGACAAACCTTGTACAAAGTGCCGTGGAACAGGCTATGAAACTGTCACCAAAAAAATGTCGCTTACAATTCCGGCCGGTGTTGATGACGGAAAACGCATCGCAATTCCACGCATGGGAGACGTTGGTGCAAACGGAGGACCGGCAGGCGATTTAATCGTTGTTCTCCATGTTGAACAGCACGAATACTTTGAACGCGACGGACGCGATTTGTACTGTGCAATTCCGGTTACTTTTGCTCAGGCAGCTTTGGGAGTTACTCTCGACATTACTTCTCTCGACGGCAAAAAAATTAAGTTTGCTCTGCCTAGCGGAACAACAAACGGCAAGCTTTATAAAATCAAGGGTGAAGGAGTTCCGTTTGGTGATGCCAGAAAAGGCGATTTGTACGTAAAAATTATCGTACAGATTCCAACTCACCTTACAAGTGAGCAGAAACACCTCATGGAAGAATTTGCAAAAATCGAAAATGCTACAACTTCCCCTGGATGTGTTCCGCTTTCAAGTTTAAGCCGATAAAAAAACTGATTATCCTGCCGATAATCTTTATATGAAAAGCCTGTCTGATTCGAGTGATATTATTTTTGATTCTGTTTCCTTTCAGAAATACATTGAGCCCGGCTGTGACAGGCTTAATTTTTTAAAAGACTATTTTTCTGAGCGCGGAGTTTCTACTTCAGTAATTACACTTGAAGACAAAAAACATCTTTATGTAAATTTTCCGTCTTCTGCATACAATCCGATGTTTAAAATCAAAACGATAATTTCTCATTATGACCGTGTGGAAGGCAGCCCAGGTGCGAACGACAATTCCTTTGCGAATTTTGCGATTGCTGACTTTGCGGCGAAACTTTTCAATTCAAGGAAAGTCCACAATATCCGGATTTTTTTCACGGACGGAGAAGAGCTTGGGGCAGAGGGTGTTTCTTCCCAGGGAGCCTTTGCCCTCGCCGACTTGTTCAGAAAACTTGGAATCGTGAATGATGATGTCTATGTCTTCGATGCGTGCGGGCGGGGAGAGGTCGCCGTTCTTGCGAGGGCTGGAATTGATTCAAAAATCACGGGGGCATTCAAAAAGAAGTTCATGGATTTGTACGAGCGGACTCAAAATCTTTTGAAACTTGCGGCAACCAATTCCTGGATGAGTCTTCCGGTTCCTTACAGTGACAATGCCGGATTTCTTGCCTGCGGAATCCCTGCCGTTGCAATTACATTTTTGCCGAAGGAAGAAGCTGCTTTTTATTACAAAAACTTAATGTCTGATAAAAATCTTGAAAAAGCCGTAATGAACTGCAGGATTGATTCTTCTGTATCAAGCAAAATTGACCTTTCGATTCAAAAATTTAAATATCAGGAAAAAATGCCTTTAACCTGGCGGCTTTTTCATACAGAATATGACAATTTTTTCAGCATTACTAAAGAAAGTTTTAAATTATTGAAGAAAATATTAAATTCATTAGCCGAATTAAAAAATATGTGTTAAAATAATCTTATATTCTTTAGAGGAGAAAATAATGGCTGAAGAAAACAAAGAAATTTCAGAACCACAGAAAGAAATCAACACTCTTGTTGCTAAAGCTCAGAAAGCGCTTGAGGCTTACGCTTCTTACGATCAGGAAAAAATCGACTACATCGTTGCAAAAGCCAGCGTTGCAGCCCTTGATCATCATGGATCCCTTGCAAAACTTGCCGTAGAAGAAACAAAACGCGGTGTATTTGAAGATAAAGCTACAAAAAACCTTTTTGCATGTGAATATGTCGTTAACCACATGCGTCATCTTAAAACTGTCGGCGTTATCGAAGATGATGATGTTACAGGTATTGTAAAAATTGCAGAACCAGTCGGAGTTGTTGCAGGTCTTACTCCTGTTACAAACCCTACATCAACTGCAATCTTCAAGTCTCTCATCTGTCTTAAGACACGAAATCCAATCATCTTCTCTTTCCACCCGAGCGCAATCAAATGTTCTATCGCAGCCGCAAAGGTTGTTTATGATGCAGCAGTTGCAGCGGGTGCTCCAAAAGACTGTATCCAGTGGATTGAAGAGCCTTCCCTCGAAAAAACGAATCTTTTGATTGGTCACGAAGGAGTTGCAACAATTCTCGCAACCGGCGGAAACGCAATGGTTCGCTCTGCTTACTCTCAGGGTAAACCTGCCCTCGGTGTTGGTGCAGGTAACGTTCCGGCTTATGTCGAAAAGACCTGTAATCTTAAACAGGCAATTAACGACATCGTAATGTCAAAAGCATTCGACAACGGCATGATTTGTGCTTCTGAACAGGGCGCAATCATCGACAAGGAAATCTACAGCGACGCAATCAAAACCTTCAAAGAGTACCGCGCATATCTTTGTAACGATAAAGAAAAGAAAATGCTCGAAAAATACATGTTCGGCGTAGACGGCGACCCAAGCGTTGCAAAACTCAATGCTGTTGTTCCGGGCATGAATCCGGTTGTTCTTGCTAAAAACGCTGGCTTCGATATTCCTGAGCGCACAAGCATTATCCTTGCAGAATGTAAAGAAGTCGGAGTTAACGAGCCGCTTACACGCGAAAAGCTTTCACCGGTTTTGGCTGTCCTCAAAGCTTCAAGCACAGAAGACGGTCTTAACAAGTCCAAGCAGTTCCTCGAATTCGGCGGTCTTGGTCACTCAGCTGCAATCCACACTTCAAACAAAGAACTTGCAGAAAAATTCGGCGATTTGGTTCCTGCAATCCGCGTAATCTGGAACTCTCCTTCAACCTTCGGCGGTATCGGTAATGTTTACAACGCATTCATTCCGTCACTCACACTTGGCTGCGGTTCTTACGGACACAACTCAACAGACGACAACGTAAGCGCAGTAAATCTTTTGAACATCAAAAAATTAGGCAGGAGACGAAATAATATGCAGTGGTTCAAAGTACCGTCAAAAATCTTCTTTGAGCGTGATTCAATCGAATACATCCATCAGATGAAGGATGTTCATAAAGTTATCATCGTAACAGACCGCTCTATGGTTGAGCTTGGCTTCGTTGACAAAATCACTGACCAGCTCAAGCTCCGCCGTGACCCTGTTCAGTACCAGCTCTTCTGTGATGTTGAGCCTGATCCTTCTATTCAGACTGTACGCGAAGGTGTTGAACTTATGCGCACATTCGCCCCGGACACAATCATCGCTCTAGGTGGTGGCTCTTCTATGGACTGTGCAAAGGGCATGTGGCTCTTCTACGAGTACCCGGAAGTTGACTTCAACGACCTCAAACAGAAGTTCATGGATATCCGTAAGCGTGCTTTCCGCTACCCTGACCTTGGCAAAAAAGCTCAGCTCGTTTGTATCCCGACAACATCAGGAACCGGTTCAGAGGTTACTCCTTTCGCTGTTATCACGGACAAAGAGGAGCACAAAAAGTATCCTCTCGCTGACTATTCTCTCACACCGACAATTGCTATCGTTGACCCGACATTCACTTACAGCCTGCCTAAGAAAATCGTTGCCGATACAGGTATGGATGTTCTCACCCACGCAACTGAGGCTTATGTTTCTACAATGGCAAACGACTACACAGACGGTTTGTGTATCCAGGCTATCAAAATGGTCTTCAAGTACCTTGAACGAAGCTACAACAACGGCAAGGACGACCCTGAAGCAAAAGAAAAGATGCACAACGCTTCTTGTCTTGCAGGTATGGCATTCGCAAACGCGTTCCTCGGTATGAACCACTCAATGGCTCACAAAATCGGCGGTGAATTCCATGTTCCGCACGGACGGGCTAACGCTATCCTCTTGCCGTTTACAATCCGCTACAACGGAACTCAGCCTGACAAGCTTTCAACATGGCCGAAATACAACTATTACAAGGCAGCTGAACGCTATTGTGAACTTGCCCGCATGCTCGGGCTTCCAGCTAAAACAGTTGAAGAAGGCGTAGAATCTTACGCTAAGGCTTGTGGTGAGCTTGGAAAACGACTTGGAATCGTCATGAACTTCAAGGGGCAGGGCCTCGACGAAAAAGAATATCTTGCAAACGTCGAAAAGCTTGCATACCTTGCATACGAAGACCAGTGTTCACCGGTCAACCCTCGTGTACCGCTCGTTGAAGATATGAAGAAGATTCTCACAGACGCTTACTACACGGAAGAATTTACGGAAAAGAACTAAAGTTCTTTTCCTGACAAGAAACTTCTGTTCACCTAAAGGTAAACAGAAGTTTCTTGCGGCTTTTGTTTGATATTGCACCCTGCTGCTTGAATAAAGTGGCGGGGTGTTTTTATAATATTTCTATGACTCCAGCTCAGTTTCAGATTTTTTCTGCTTTTCGAAATGATTTCCGCTCTTACTGTGATTCGCTTAATTCTTCTTTTGGCGAACTTTTAAAACCTCTTCAGATTGAAGCCCGTCTTAAAGATACTCCTGAATATCCGCTGGAAACCCCTGTCGTTTATAATACGGCTCTTGATGAGATTACTGAGGCGAGCGAAATCCGCATGATTGTGATTGGAGATAATCCGGGCAAAGACGAGCAAAGGGAGAAGAACAAAAAATACCTAGTGGGGCAGAGCGGAAAGATTGCGGCCGGTTTTTTTGAGAAAAACACTGAATTTAATACTGACTTTCGTAAGAACGTTATTATTCTGAATAAAACTCCCGTCCATACGGCAAAGACATCGCATTTGAAACACCTGATTAAAAACGGATGCCCCCAGATTCGCGAGCTTGTAAAGGATAGTCAGGTTTTTATGGCTAAAAAAACTGCGGAACTTCACGAGAAGTTGTGCCGGGCTAGTGGTGAAGGGGGAATTGCTCCTGAACTCTGGCTTGTAGGCTATGCCGAGCTTAAAAATAAAGGGCTTTTCCTTGAATATCGGGACGCGCTCAAAAATGCCTACGGAGAAGATTGTGCCTGGAACAAGGTTTTCGTCTTCCAGCATTTTTCCATGAACCGCTTTTCCATTGACCTGAAGGATTTTATGAAAAATCACGAGAATCTTGGAATTGTGGAGGCTGCTCACGAGCTTGGAAGCCTTCATAAAAAAGAGATTTTTGGATAAAACTGCTGTTGTGCTGGGAGTGACGGCGAAGATGTTCGCCTGCATCCTTGCTGCAGGGGGGGCTCGTTTCCTTCACAGGCTAGGGAACAAAGACATAGCCTTTTCCCCACACGGTTTTGAGATAGCGGGGATTTTCCGGTGTCTTTTCAATCTTTTCCCTGAGACGGTTTATGTGGACGGCTACAGTCGGCTCATTTGCGGTGGAATCCATTCCCCAGACATTTTCAAGTAAATCAGCCTTTGAAAAAACTTCTCCCCTGTGAATCGCCAGAAATGCAAGAAGGTCAAATTCCCGCCGCTTGAGCTCGATTTCTTTTCCTCCGACAAAGACCTTCATGGTGCTCAGATAAATCGTAAATTTTCCGCAGGTGATTTTTTCCTTTGTTTCCAGCAGGGATTTTTGAATCCAGTAATTTGAAAGAAAACTTACTAAAATTACAAAAAGGGCAACTGAAAAAACGATTATCACTATTATTTCATAATTTAAAAACGAAATTGGAAGGACTGAGTTCAGTGATTTTTTGTCGGCGTGGCTTGGGTCATAAAGTGCAATCACTTCTTTTGATGAAGTTTTTTTATAAATCAGGTTCTTACCGTCCGCCCTTGAAAAAAAGACGAGCCTGTCATCCTTATTTTCATTCAGGAAATCCTCTTGAAATTCAGAAATGAGCTCAGTTTCTTTTTCCGTTAAATTGTTAAAAAATTCAGCCTTTTCAGTAAAAATTTTAAAATGAAAGCCTATTGAGTCCAGTTCAGCTGTTAAGGCTGCTGCTGAAGAAGAAATGTAATTTTCCCCGGTCTTTGAAAAAACATTGGTTGAGGTGAGCTTTGAGACATTTTCTTCAAAATGATGTATGACTTCTGCCGAAGAAAACTTTTCGCTTTTCGCCGGGTGAAGTTTCCCTGATTTGATGAAAACAACAGTAAAAATCACTGTCAGGGGAATTATTACAGAGCAGAAATTCGTGATTGCAATTTTATTCCTTAAATTCACGATGAAAATCCCCTTAACAAGCTTGGTAATTTGCAAGGGGATTTTATCATATAATAACCTACTGGGTAAATAGGAAAATAAAGATTTTTTAGTTTTTCTTTCTCGTTACTATTTCACTTTGAAACTGTAATACCAGCTTACGGGAATTGAAACGGCTGTCAGCTGCCTTTTGTCGGTAAAGCTGAATCGAACTCCAGATCGGAATGTTCCCATGCTTGTCTTGTGGTCAAAATGCGGGTAGAGCTGGTACCTTGTAAGCGTTTCACCAGCCTTGCTGGATTTCAGTTCGTAGCCTGCAGTGCCCTTCAGGTAAAAGCTTGTGTCTTCATTCAGTTTGTAAAGAAGCCTTGCGGCAGTATACCAGGGAAATTTAGTGTCGTAATAGCGGTTGCCTGAGCCGTCTCCAATGTCGTTTGTAAGTCCCAAAAGTCCTTCTGCATATACAGAAAAACCTGTTCCACTTAAAATCCATTGCAAGGAAAGCTGCAGGGCGTCTTTTGTATTCTGAAGGTATGCACCTTTGTAATTTCGGATGTAGCCGCCTGCCACCTTGAAGGCATGTATTGCATCGAACCCAGCAAAAACACCAAAACTTCCGGCCTTGTCGGTAATGTTCTGGACGGTGGCTCCTATGTTAAAGTCATTTTTCAGTTCATAGGACGCGCCAAAGTTGAATACCGCCTCTTCACCAGGTTCTGTTGCTGCCCCAAGACGGAAGCCTGCCGCCTGTAAAAGAATTCCTGCTCCATCGGCACCGGTAAGCTTTCCGTGAATGGTATACTCGTCGTTTGCCGGAAGGTAAGAAGCCGGAATGACGAATTTTGAGAAGAAGGAATTTCCTGCAAGAAGGGTGGCAAAACTTACAGGCTTGAAGCCCAGGTAGCCTTTTAAGTCCAGAGAAAAATCCTCATCCTCATCCTCATCTTCTTTTGCGTCCAGACTTGCCAGATCAAGTCGGATTCGGCCGTCAAGTTCAGGGGAAGAGAGGTCCAGTTGCGCGCGCTCTCCAATTGAAAACTTTTTTTTCTGAAATTCATCGTTTTCGTCTTTTAAATAGCGGATGAAGTCTGAGGAGCTAAGGTTATCGACATTTCCTCCAAAGGTGTTTGTAAAGGTCAATGTCTGGGCAAAAACAGCGCCTTCAAAAATCAGCAGCAAAAGTGCCTGAAGTAAAATCGTCTTTTTCATATCAGTCAACATTCCTTGCAAGACGGAAGCCTGCATAATTTCCGCAGTAACCTGACTGACGCAGCTGCCATCTTGCGCTTACTCTCTGGAGACTTCCCACATCGTTGAAGCCGCCGCCTCTGAGAACCCTGTTCCGTCCTTTTTCCGGTCCGGATGGATTTTCCTTTATGGAGTCATCGTATTCACCGTAAATGTCCCATACAAATTCCCAGACGTTTCCCGTCATGTCATAAAGTCCAAGCTCGTTGGCTTCTTTTTTTGCAACCTGATGGGGAAAGCCGTCGCTGTTTCCAAGATACCAGGCCACGTCACCGAGCTTTCCGCTTCCAGAATAAACGTGGCCCTGACTTGAATTTCCGCCTCTGGCGGCAAATTCCCACTCAGCCTCGGTGGGAAGCCTGTAGCCGTTTGCTTTTCTGTCCCACTCCCAGTTTTCACCTTCTTTCTTTATGTATGCACTCTGCAAGCCTTCTTTTTTGCTCAAGGCATTGCAGAATTCAAGCACTTCCTGAAAGGTAACGTTTTCCACTGGACAAAGGCTTGGATCATCGCAGCAGGTTCCGCCGCATGTAAAATAACCCGGCGATTTTTTTGTAATTTTTTTATAGAGGCTTCTCGTGACTTCATATTTTGAAATCGAAAAGGATTTTACGGAAACCGTGTGGACTTTTTCGTCGCTCTTTGCATTTGAGTCTGAGCTTCCCATCTCAAAAGTTCCTCCCTCAACATTTACAAAGGAAGAATATACGTTGTCCTTTGCAGAAGAAATTTCCAGCCCAAAAAACAGTAAGACTGCTCCAAAAAGAATTTTTTTCATAAAACCTCCAGATTTTTATTTTTTTAAATGTACGTGACAGTCTATTTATAAAAAAAATGGTGGACAAGGCTTTTATAACCTAGTTTATAACTAGGTTATAATTTTTACTTTCTGTTTATCTCTGTTTAGATTCCGTTTAGAGTCTTGCGTCAAAAGTCTGTTGGCAAAACGCAGGCTATTTTTTAATGTTTCCTTACAAATTACCAAATGTATTCTGGAGGAAATATGAAAAGATTTAATTCAAAAAATGTAATGACCGTCTCTTTTGCGGCCCTGACTTTATTTTCTGCGCTTACTTCCTGCGAACATGACAGTGGTGAAGGCGAAAGCCATTATGACTATGTTGCCTCAGGCTTTGTAAAAATTGAAGGCGGCTTGGTAAAAGTAGAAAATTCCGAAGACGCAGAAAGCAGGGGGGTGAAAAACTCAAAAGTCTTTATTGAAGGAAGAAGTATAACAATCAAAAACCTTTATGTAAGTGACCATGAAGTTACCCAGCAGGAATTTCAGAAATATAACTTTTTTGAAGATGGTCCTGTAAAGGGTATGAACAGCGGGGCAAAAATGAGCAATCCGAAAAGCATTGGAGATGAGGCGATTTTTAATGCATACGGAAGCAGTAATACAGAAACAAAACCTTCTGAAAACTCCGGGCTTGGAAACAATTATCCGGCCTATGGAGTAAGCTGGTATGACACTCTGGTTTACTCAAACCTCAGGAGCATTGAGGAAGGATATGCTCCTGTTTACAGCATTCAGGTTGAAGGCATGGACGAAACAGACCCCAGAAAGTGGCCCGGAATAATAGAAGAAAACGGAAAGTATGCGGCTCCCAAACCTGTTACTGGTGAAAATGCCAACACTGAAACCATAGCTTTATGGAACGCCGTAAAATTCAACGAAAATGCTGACGGATATCGTCTTCCGACAGAAGCCGAATGGGAATACATTGCCCGAGGCGGAAAGAAGGGAAAGTTCCCTGAACAGACAAGATATCCGGGAGGCAACCTGATAGACGAAGTTGCATGGTATGCAGGTAACGCACAATTAACTACACATCCTGTAAAGACAAAAAAGGCTGTAAACGAAATCTATGACCTTGCCGGCAATGTTTCTGAATGGGTCTGGGATCTTTTCGGAGATATTGACTCAAACACTCCTGCTTCTGGTCCGGCAGCTCCTGCTCAGGTTAACGGAACTGCTTATTATACCCGTGTCTTGCGCGGTGGTTCTGCAATTTCTGAGAAATCTCTTTCTCTGATTGATGAAGAAAAAGTTCTTCATCAGGAAGGCACGGCATACGAAAATTATGTTTCAAACATAAAGAACAAAGTCCCGGAAAGCCGCCGAAGCAGGAAATGCAACAAGGACTGCGGATGCGGATGTTTCTATGCCTTCCTCGGGTTCCGCCTTGTACGCAACGCAGAATAAGGTCTATTCAACAGAGGAAAGAGTGAGAATTATGCTGAAAAAAACTTACATGACAGTATGCGCATCTCTGGTCTCGTTGATTTTATTTTCCTGCGTTCAGGAAGCCGGAATTCCAGACCCTTATGAAGAAATTAACGGAGCAGACGTTACTGGAAGCCTTGAATATTCAAATTCGGATGATGACTATGTTTTTATTCCGTCTCGTTCGGTCCACATAAACAGCCTCTGGGTAAGCGACCATGAAGTTACGCAGTCAGAATACGAGCGTTTCTGCTGCTATAAAGTTGCTCCTGACGAAGATACGGGAAAAGGCAAAAATTTTCCGGCCTTCAATGTAAGCTGGTTTGACGCCATAATTTACTGCAATTTTTTGAGCGTGAGGGAAGGACTTACTCCGGCCTATTCTGTTGACGGAAGCGTAAATCCGGCATTTTTTCCGGGAGCAGAAAGCTGCAAAAACGCTTCTGGAAAATACCGTGCCCCGGACGATGCGGAAAATCTCTGGACGCAGATTGAATTTAACGAAAGCGCGGACGGTTACCGGCTCCCGACTGAAGCCGAATGGGAATACATTGCCCGTGGCGGAGACGGCGGAATCCCAAAGAATCAGACAAGATACCCGGGAAGTAACAGTGCTGATTCTGTTTCCTGGTACAAGGCAAACTCAGCTTCTGCAATCCACACTCCAGCACAAAAGAAGGAAAATTCCATTTTTATCTATGACCTGGCAGGAAATGTCAAGGAATGGTGCTGGGACTGGTACGGTGAGATAAGTTCTTCAACGGGAGAATTAGGAGCAGATTCCGGTGAAAAACGTGTTTTGCGTGGTGGCGGCTTTGATTCCGAGGTAAAATACTGTGAGGTTTCTGCAAGAGACAGCCTTTATCCTTCTGAACGAAGAAGTTCCGTAGGATTCAGGGTTGTGCGTACTATTTCAGGAAAATCAACCGGTAAAAAACATAGTTCTAGTGGTGGCGGAGACGGAGCTGAAAGTGGCGGTTCATGCTGCAGCGGGGCAGATTCCGGTGAAGGTGCGGATGAGTAGCAGAATGATGGTTGTCAGTGTATATCTATTGCATATTTTTCTACTAAACGCTACTATTTCTGCATAAATATTCATTTTTGTTGCAAAATTTTGCATACAGGAGAAATAATATGGCAAAAGAGAAAGTTGTCCTGGCTTATTCAGGTGGATTGGACACAACGGTAATCATTCCGTGGCTCAAAGAAAATTACGATTACGATGTTATCGCTGTTTGTATTGATGTTGGTCAGGGCGATGACTGGGAAGCAATCAAAGGCCGTGCCCTCAAAACCGGTGCTTCTGCCTGCTATGTTGTTGACGCACGACAGGAATACATCGAAGAATACATCTGGCCTGCCCTCAAGGCAAATGCTGTTTACGAAGACGAATATCTTCTCGGAACTTCAACAGCTCGTCCTCTTATCGGAAAAATCTTGGTTGAATATGCACGCCAGGAAGGTGCTGTTGCAATCTGTCACGGTGCTACAGGTAAAGGAAACGATCAGGTTCGTTTTGAACTTGCAATCAAGGCTTTTGCACCTGATCTCCGCGTAATTGCTGCATGGCGCGATGACAAATGGAACATGGACAGTCGCGAGGCAGAAATCAAATTCCTTGAGGACCGTGGTCTTGAAGTTCCAATGAAAAAAGACCAGTCTTACTCTCGCGACGAGAACATCTGGCACATCAGCCACGAAGGTCTTGAGCTTGAAAAGACTGAGAACGAGCCTAACTATCCTCACATGCTCAAAAATACTGTCGTTCCAGAGAAAGCTCCTGAAGAAGGCGAGTATGTAACAATCGAATGGGAAAAAGGTATTCCTGTTTCTGTCAACGGCAAAAAAATGAACGGGCTTGATTTAATGCTTGAACTCAACAAAATCGGCGGAAAGAACGGTGTCGGCCTGGTTGACATCTGCGAAAACCGCTGCGTCGGCATGAAGAGCCGCGGCGTATACGAAACACCGGGCGGAGCAATCCTTTACTTCGCTCACCGCATGATGGACCACATCTGCCTTGACCGCGACACATATCACTATAAGCAACAGGTTTCTCTCCGCCTTGCAGAATTGATTTACGACGGAAAGGTTTTCACTCCGCTTTATGACGCTCTCATGGCATTCGTCGATTCTACACAGCAGACTGTCACCGGCTGGACTAAAGTTAAGCTCGTTAAAGGTCAGATCCGTGCCGCAGGTTCAGGCTCTAAATACAGCCTCTACAACGAGGACATGGCTTCATTCACAACCGGCGAACTTTACAACCACAAGGACGCTCAGGGCTTCATCACACTGTTTGGTCTCCCGCTCAAAGTACGCGCTATGATGGAACAGAAGGTTGGTGAAGGCAGAGCTATTACAGAAAGCAAAAACCTTAAAAAACGCCCGACGGAGTAAGCAGAATCAAAATTACATCCATGTAATTTTGATTCTAACAAGAAAGTTCTGTTCACCTGAAGGCAAACAGAACTTTCTTGGGCTTTGTGCACGCATCCTTGCGTGCGGCTTCCCCGCAATCCCCGTGCATCCGTGCGGGGATTTTTTTTCTTGTTAGATTAGAAAAATTGTGTTAAAGTCTATCTGAAGGGTTTTTGATGATAAAGATTTGTTTTTCTGCTTTTGTAATAGCCGTAGTTTTTTTAATTGGTGTTGTCTTTAAAAAAATAGGCAAAAATCCTACACCTATTTCAAGAAGTATTCAAAAAGTTTTAATACCTGCTTCATTTTCTTTACTTTCACATATTTGTACAACGTTTGCACCAACTCCATTTTTTGCATCTGTTTTTTTTACTGTATATTTTATTTCTGTTTCCTGGCTTGCAGTTTTTTTAACTGAATTCTGTCAGAGATTTACACAGGTAAAACGTTTCAGCACACTTTTTTATAAATTTATTTATTATTTTACAGTTCTGGTAACTGTTTTATTTATTTTTAATATTCATAACAATATCATTTTTTCAATTAACCCTGTGATTTTTGCTTCTTACGGCTTTTTTGTAATAAAGCCGACTTCTTTGTTTTATGTTCATATGGCAATCGGACTTAGTTTTTACATTTACTGTGTTACTATAGTTTTAATCAAAACTGTCAAATCAGTTTCTTTTTTAAGAGCCAGATATTATTCAGTGCTATTAATGCTTTTTCTTATGCTTTCTTCTGCAGTTTTAAAAGGCGGGGCAGATTTACCGATTGATTTTTCTGTTTTTTTATATTGTATAGTTGTTCCTGTCTGTTATTATATAACTTTTATTCTTGTTCCACGAAGGATTGTCAGAAAATCTTTGGGCTTTGTTGTTGATACATTAAAAAGCGGAATTGTTTTTTGTGATGATGACTGGAAATGTCTTTATGTGAACAGTCATTTTTCAGATTTTTTTAATTGTACTGCTGAAAATGCTCTTTCAATAGAACCAGTTTCAAATTTTCTTGAATTAAAAAAATCTATCGCAGTCGAAAAAAATGACACCTTTATTGAAGAATTTGATTATGAAAAAA
>NZ_JAZOUG010000209.1:0-1853 GCF_045657965.1 Treponema sp.
AGATGACTTTTTAGAATTATCTGTTCATCTTTACAATCCTGAGAAATTCTAAACAGGTATTGTTCACTGGCATTATCCTGCCCTGCAGCATGATACTGTTCAGCGATTGAAAGTAAAAGGATATCTGATTCATGAACTAAAAGCGCTTCCGTAAATGCAGAAATACTTTCCATTGTCATTCCCATGGAAGCGTAACTCAGACCTAAAAGTTCAGGGATATCATCAGCTTTATAGCCGTGTTTTTTTGCTTTTAAAAGATATTCAATGGCTAAATCAGCATAATAATGAAATGATGAATTCAAGTCCCGGTAAAAGTAAGATTTTCCAAGCATATATTCAATCTGTGAAACTGAACCAAATTTTGTTCCTAAAAGTGCAATTCGGAGTGAATTAATTGCTTCATCAAGATAATTTAATGATTGAACTACATCTGTTTGTGATACAGCTAGAAAAAATGCTGAATAACCGTTATATGTTCGTGCAGTGTAATTAAAGGGCGATTTATAAAGAATTGCCGAACTGATATCATAAACAGCCTGATAATCATAAGTTTTCCATTTGGATTTCAGAGTGAAAATTGACACACCATTATTAATTTTAGAGTTTATGGATCGATAAGAAAAATAAAAAATTACGGAAAAAAGTGAAACAATTACAAAAATAAGAGAAAGTTTTTTAAGAAAATGACGCTGCGGCTTAAATTTTTCTCTTGTAAAAACTTTTTTTAATTTCATCTTCCCACCGTAAAAAAAAACAGAAAAGACAATAAGCCGGGTTCTGTTCTGTAAATTTCAAATAAGAAATTTACGCATAACCATCTATCCGAAATTTCTGTTGCCAGAAATCTTCAGCAGCCTACCCGCAGTCAATAGTCCGGAAAACCTGACTGCTGCTTGGCCTTGCTCCAAACGAGGTTTACCATGCCGGCTTTGTTATCAAAACCGCGGTGGGCTTTTACCCCACCTTTTCACCCTTACCTTAAAAGGCGGTATATTTTCTGTGGCACTTTCTGTCAGAAAAATGGCTTATGACTAAATAGTCAAGTTCCATTTTCTGCCCGGTTATTATCCGGCGTTTTTTCCGGTGGAGCCCGGACTTTCCTCACCTGTATTTACTTTCATTAGTAAAACAGGCACGGTTATATCTTTTCTGAATTATCTTAATTAATCATCAAATGAAACTGATGTGTCGTCTTCCATTTCGTTATCAGATTCAACATCTTCATTTTCATCTTCATCCCGCTCGTCGGCAAAAGCGTCTTCAAAATCAGCAAGGCTTCCTGTTTCGGCGAGATTAGAAAAATCAACAGTTTCATCTGAAGCAACTTCCTGGTAGAAGAGGATTCTTGAACAATACGGACAGAAAAGAATTTTTTCCCCATCGCGAACTTCATTTGCAAACTGACCTGGCAGAATCATCTGACAGCCTGTGCAGACTCCGTTTTTAACGGCAACAATACCTTCGCTGTTTCGCTGAATAATTCTCTGGAATTTATAAACAACTTCCTGATCAAGACCTGGAATAATTTCAGATTCCTGTTTTGAAAGATTTTCGAGCTGATTTTTATATTCATCAATCTGATTTGAAAGATCCGATTTACTCTGATTTAAGTCAGATTCTTGAGAAGAAATCATAGCTTCATCAGCTTTAAGGGATTCATCGAGTTCCAGAAGTTTCTTTTCTTCACGAGACAAATCTTTTCGGATTGAAGCTTCTTTTTCTGTAGCTTCTGAAATCTGTTTTTCCAGAGCTTCGTATTCACGGTGAGATGTAATATTGTCCATATTCTTTTCACCAGATTCACGTGAAGCTTCTGCTTCTGATAGTTCACGCTTAAGATGCTCAACAATAGC
>NZ_JAZOUG010000210.1:0-1584 GCF_045657965.1 Treponema sp.
AATAAATTCAAAATGGCCTCCTTCTTGGAGACCATTTTAATATATGATTTTACTGATTTTTAGGTGGTGGTAATTAGACGCTTACCTCTATAACACAATAAATTATTTGGTAGACAAATAACGGAATAATTTAATTATACATTTAATCGCAAAAAAAAGAACGAAAAAATAAAAAATTAAAATTACACCAGTAACTATAACAACCATACTAAAAGTATAAAACCTATTTAAATAAATAATCAAGTCTTAAAATTATATTTAGCACTAGGTCGAGGACTACCAGCACCAAGATGAAGACTCAGGAAAGCCTTTTCAAGATATGTCGAACCACTCAAAACACCACCAGTCAAAGTTTTTAAAATATTACCACTAGTAAATTTATTCCAGTTATCAGCGAAATGATTAGCTTCACGCCAATCTAATGATTTTTAGATGGTGGTAATTAGACGCTTACGAAATAACTGTATTATTCATTATCTTCCCAGGAATCATATTCTCCTCGGTTAGCTTTTTTGCTTGACCAGAAAGCTTGATTTTTTCTTTAAAGTTAGCATATACTAACTATAGTTATTCAAGGAGAAGTATATGGCAGAAAAAATCAAAATCGAAAAAAACACGATTGCAGAAACTCTCCTGCTTCCACTGAGCGGCAGGGCTGACTGCTCCAAAAAATACCCGGAAATTTTCAAGGATGAAGAAGCTGAGCGAATCATCAGCACGATTGACTATGATTTTTCTTCGCTTTCCTACAAATCTTTCGTCGTCCTTTCCTGGGCAGTGAGAAAGCACTTCCTTCTTGGATGTGCAAAAAAATATCTCAGAGAACACCCGAATGCCACAATCGTAAACCTCGGCTGCGGAGCTGATACCTGTTTTTCTGAGCTTGATAACGGTACCTGTCGCATTTTGAACCTTGATTTACCGGAAGTGATTGAAGCCCGACAGCAGTTTACCAAGTGCCATGAGCGTGAAAAAAATGTGGGGGCATCAGCCTTCGACCTTTCCTGGCTGGATAAAGTGGAGACAAAGCCTGAGGACGGGCTTTTTGTGATGAGCGGCGGCGTTCTCTTTTATTTTGAGGAAGAAAAAATCCGTATGCTGTTTACTGCCCTTTCTCAAAAATTCCCGAACGGCGGAATCTGTTTTGATGCGGTAAATTCTAAAGGCTTAAAAAAATCAAATGCCGTAGTTGAAAAAAGCGGCAACAAGGGAGCTAAAATTGTCTTTGCTTTAAACGATGCAGAAAAACAGTTCGTCTCTTGGTCGCCTCATTTTAAAGTGAATGTTCAGCGTTCTCTTTCACAAGAAATCAAAAAAGCAAAGTCCATTCCGTTCGGCACTCGATTTGCCGTAAACATGGGAATGAAAATGGGCTTTATGCAGTTCGTGGAGGTTTTATTCAAATGAAAACACAGTCACCCCTTTCGCGCCTGCTGTCCTTTTCGGGAAATTACAGGGCACTTACTTGAAGTGCACCCCTAAAGTTGGACAAATAAAATTCAATTTTAGGAGGTGCATTTTTTATGCCCAAATACTCAGAAGAGTTCAAGATAAAAGTTGTAAATGCTTATTTATCAAATGAAG
>NZ_JAZOUG010000211.1:0-2041 GCF_045657965.1 Treponema sp.
CCGACTTAACGAGTCTAAATCTCCTTCGCAGCGGAAGTTACTCGGCTTTTCGCACAGTTCGCGCACAATGTAGCCGCGGACATAAGATTTTCTGCTTTCAAAATCTTCGTTTATTACCCCGTAATTTCCAATCAGCGGAAAAGTCTGTGTTACAATCTGGCCGAAGTAGCTCGGGTCAGTTAAAGTTTCAATGTAGCCGGTCATTCCTGTTGTAAAGACTACTTCGCCCACTGTTTTTCCTTCGGCTCCAATGGAACTTCCTTCAAAAACTGTTCCGTCTGCAAGAATCAAATATGCACTGCTCATTTTATGTTCTGTCCTGTTTTATTTCTGCTTTTAGTAAGCCTTGTCATGCACTCCGGCAATTGCCCGTCCGCTTGGTTCGTCCATGTTTTTCCATGCTGCATCCCATTCGAGGGCTTTTGCCGTTGAACAGGCAACTCCCGCTTCGTGAGGAACACATTTTGCGGCGCTGTCACTCGGAAAGAGGCGGCTGTAAATTTCTCTGTAATAGTATTCTTCCTTTGTTTTTGGCGGATTTACAGGGAAGCGGTTTTCGCGGCGTGCAAATTCAGCATCAGATACTTTTTCTTCAGTCATTTTTTTGAGTGTGTCTATCCAGCTGTAGCCGACACCGTCAGAAAACTGCTCTTTCTGCCGCCATGCAATGCTTTCAGGAAGCAGGTCTTCAAAGGCTTTGCGTAAAATCCATTTTTCCATACGCTGTTTTCCGTCACCGAGTCGGATATTCATCTTATCGCTCGGATTCAATCCCATTGCAATGTCGATAAAATCTTTGTCCAGGAACGGAACGCGGCCTTCAACTCCCCATGCCATCAGGCTTTTATTTGCGCGCAGGCAATCGTAAAGGTGGAGTTTGCTCATTTTGCGTACAAGCTCTTCGTGGAATTCTTTAGCATCCGGTGCTTTGTGAAAATAAAGATAGCCGCCGAAAAGTTCGTCGCTTCCTTCGCCCGAAAGAACCATTTTAATTCCCATTGATTTGATTACGCGGGCTAAAAGATACATCGGGGTTGATGCTCTCACTGTTGTAATATCGTAGGTTTCAATGTGATAGATAACGTCCGGAAGGGCATCCAGTGCTTCCTGAATCGTAAAATGCACTTCGTGGTGAACGGTTCCGATATAGTCAGCGGCTTTCTGGGCAGCAATTAGGTCCGGACTTCCTTCAAGACCGACAGCAAAACTGTGTAACTGAGGCCACCATGCACTTTCACGGCTGTCAGTTTCAACACGTTTTTTAGAAAATTTCTGTGTGATTGCAGCGATTATTGAAGAGTCCAGACCACCGCTTAAAAGAACACCGTAAGGAACGTCACTCATAAGCTGGGCTTTTACCGCAGTTTCAAGGCCGTTGCGCACTTTTTCGATTACGGCAGGGTTAATGACTTCACCTTTTTCGTCCGTAGCCCGCGGATTGTTTTTAACTGCATCGTAAGATTCCCATCCGCGCTTGTACCAGCGGACAGGTTTTTCTTCTTCTGACCACAAATAAGACCCGTTCGGGAACTCTTCGATTGTCTGACATTCACCTTCAAGAGCTTTAAGTTCACTTGCCACATAGAAGCGGCCTGCTTTATCCCAGCCCTGATACAGAGGAATTACACCGATTTCATCACGTGCAATAAGGTAACTGTCTTTTTCAGAGTCGTAGAGGGCAAAGGCAAAAATACCGCTTAATTTTTCTATCATTGAAGAAAAGTCCGGCTCTGCATTTTTAGCTTCTGCATCAGCGATACATTTTTTGTAAAGAGGAATGATTACTTCGCAGTCACTTCCTGTTAAAAAATTGTAGTCAGAAAGTTCTGCTCGGAGGGCTTTGTGATTGTAGATTTCGCCGTTTGCCGCAAGAATGAGTTTTTTGTCATCGCTTATAAGCGGCTGTTTTCCTGAAAGCGGGTCAACAATAGAAAGGCGTTCATGGCTTAAAATTGCGTTTTCGCCTGTGTAAACTCCGCTCCAGTCAGGACCTCTGTGACGAATCTTTTTAGACATCTCCAGAACCTGTGAACGAAGCTCG
>NZ_JAZOUG010000212.1:0-1861 GCF_045657965.1 Treponema sp.
TCGCCATTTTTTCCATAGACATATTTACAGAAGAAATATTTCCAATCATCTGCTCTACTGCCGCACTTGCCTGTGTAACACCGGAAGACTGAGCCTCAATCATATGTTCGAGCGATTCAATATTTGAAGCAATTTCGTTTACAGCCCCAGCTGTCTGATTTACAGACTGACTTTGAGAATCAATCTGGTGCTTCATGCTTTCGATATTTGCAATAATTTCTGTAATTGAACTTGAAGTATCTTCGGTAGCACTTGAGAGATTTTCGCCGGCAACCATAAGTTCATCTTTTGAATTTTTTACATCACCGATGATTGTCTGAAGTTTCGAAGCAAATGCATTAAATCCTTTTACAACAAATCCGATTTCATTGTTAGAATTAATTTCAATTCGTTTTGTAAGATCAGCATCACCTGAAGCTATGCCTGTAATTGCACTTTCAACAATCTGAAGAGGCTTTAATGACCGGAGCAGAAGGAAAGCTGAAATAAGAACGAGTGCAACAACACAAACTGCAGCGAAAATCAAAAGGAGTCTTGAAATTGCGTTTACAAGATCATAAATCTGCTTATCTGGAATTGAAAGACCTAAAGACCATGGAGTTCCTGAAATCGGAGAATAGACGATTAAATCTTTACCGCTGCGGCCGTTTGCATTAATCCATGCGGCACCTTCTTCACCTGCTGCCATTGCTTCAGCAACAGCAATCATATCACCGTTTCTGCCTTCTTTACCGCCGGTAATTCCAGTGATAAAATTTTTCTGCATAATGAAGTCTTTTACAGGATGCGTAATAACTGTACCGTCGCCTGCAAGAAGATAGCCGTAACCATTCGCACCGATTTTAATCCGGTTAATCTCTGTTGTAAGAAGATTTACATTTACAACACCTGCAAGCATTGCAAATGTCCGTCCGTAACGGTCTTTTAAAGCACGTGTAATATGAATTACAGGCTGACCGGTTGTTTTAGAAATTACAGGATTATCAACATAACGGTCTTTACCTTCCTGCATTACAGCCTGAAAATAATCCCGTTCTGAAATATCAGTTTTAGTGCCGATATCTGTATAAGCCTTACCGTCCGGGCCTGCTACCATGATGTAATCGAATTCACCGCGCATATCTTCATGCTCAGGATTCTGAAGCCATGTAATAACTTCATCTAATGCACCGTCTTCCATTATATCAGCATGATAATAGACATTTAATTCTTTAAAATAGCCTTCAAGAGTATTAACAACAGCAGCAGAATAGCCGTCTATCATGTTGTTATACATATCAATATCTTCTGCAACTATGTCTTTTTTAGCATTAGAAGTTACAAATAAAACCTGAATTACGTTTACAAGAACAATAACCAGACCAACAAAAAACACAAGGCCTTTTATAAGGCTTGAGCGTTTCTGTTTCACAGTTTCTGTTTTTTTTGGCATAAGCAGTGACTCCTTAAAAAAATATTGAAAACAGTATTCAAAATATAACCCACACTTTTTGAAAAATCAATATTTTTTAAGAATTATCACAATTTTTTTTAAGAAAATTTAAGGACAGCAATATTAAACCCTGAACTGATCTACCTGCTCACCGATTTTACCGATTGACTCTTTCATCTTACCTGCTACATCGTTTAAAGCCGCACCAGTTTCATTGATTTTGCGGGCACCGATTGACATTTCTTCCATACTCTGACTCATTGCAAGGGCTGCATTCTGTAAAAGCTGAACTTCTTTAAGGATTAACTGGTTTCCTTCCTGCATTTCAGAAGAAGCATTATGAACTTCCACAGTGCTGTCATTCATATTATGAAGAGCTTCTGTAATCTGATGTGAACCTTCATTCTGTTCTTCCATGGCAGCCTTAAT
>NZ_JAZOUG010000213.1:0-15926 GCF_045657965.1 Treponema sp.
AGAATAGTTTTCACCT
Organism: Treponema sp.; assembly: GCF_045657965.1. Lineage (GTDB taxonomy): Bacteria > Spirochaetota > Spirochaetia > Treponematales > Treponemataceae > Treponema_D. Next base: position 17 of record NZ_JAZOUG010000213.1, read on the forward strand.
TTGCCTGCAACATTCTGCAGCGGGTTATCAACGAACAAAGATGGAGAAGCAGCATAGATTGAACCAAGTTTTTTGTATTCAAAATCTGGTCCTTCGAAAGCACCTGCGTCTGCATCACCTTTTACACGGTATGCGCCGTTTGATTTACCGTCTGCAACTGTACCGCCAAAGAGTGTGACAGATCCGAGTTTTACTTCTGCAGCAACGTTCTTAAAACGGATTGCACTAGTAGTAGCCTGATCTGTAACTGCCATGAAATCGAAAGTAACGATGTCGCCTTTCATTTTCATAGAAAGGTTGTCAGAGCCATTTGCATCGTAGGCATCTACAAAGCCTGCATATGCATCGCCTTCATAATTTGTGTAAACATTTGCTCTCTGTCTATAGCCAGCGCTAATTGAAAAATCAGCGGAAGCTGTTCCTGCAACCAAAGCACCAATTGTAAGTGCAGTAATTATTTTTTTCATTATCTTATTCCTCCAAATATTTCCTATGTTCAATGCTAAAACTAAAGGGCAACATGAACATAAACTGGAATAGAAATGTCACAAGTACCAGCGAATGGTTTAATACCTTTTGCTGCAGAGTTATCCCAGCGGAGATCAACTGCTGTTGTGACTGTAACTTTTTCTGAACCTTTGATTTCACATGCAGGTGTGAAGTTTGTGATACAAGCACCATATTCTGCATCAAAGTCTGTAACTGTGTTACCCAAAGTAGCCAGGAAACGAATATTTTCAGCTGCAGTATAGTTTACAGAAAGCATTCCCCACATTGCTTTATATGGATCATCAACATCTTTAATAGAAACCTGAGAGTAGTTGAACATACCTGTTAATGCAACTTTTTCAGTAATTGTAAGACGAGCACGTAAGTCACCGGCAACTTCTGTAACATCAGCTGTATTGTAGCCATATGTAAAGCCTGCTGTTGCTTCAAGTGTTTCTGAAACGAGAGGGCTTACATAAAAACCAGCAGAAGTCTGGTTTTCTGTAAGGTGTTTGATTGCAAGGTCGATATTAGCAAGACCTTCCTGTTTGTAAGCAACTTCTCCTACAAAACCACAGAAGAGCGGTGTTTTTGGATTAGTTGTAACAGTATGATAAGACGTTTTTGTTGCTTTGGCATCGTTGTCTGCTGTAGATACAAAACCGACTTTTGTCATCAAAGTACCTGGAAGAGCGTCTGCCAGTGTGTATGCAAGGACTGATGACATTGCTCCTTCTGTGAGGTTGTCAGCGTCAAGTGAGATTGTATTATCGATGATATTTCCAAGTTTGTGAGCGTCAAAATAGTCACCACCCAAGTCACCTGCATCAGTGTTTACACGGTCAGCGTAACGGCTATTCCATTTACCGGAAGTAATCTGAAGATTTCCAACTGGAAGACCAAAAGTCAGCCAGCCATATAACTCATCAAGAGCGAGTTTTTCATCTTCAATATCCCAGTCAACATGAACACCAGCAATATCAGTCTGAAGATTGAGTGCAAAACAGTCAGTTCGTTCAACTGCGTTTACTTTTTTTGTTGTGCTACCAAATATTCCGCTTCCTGTATAGTCGAAGCTCAAATCTGCAGCAAAAGCAGAGCCTGCAAGCAAAGAAGCCGCAAGAACTGCACCTACGATTTTTTTCATAGAAAAAATCCTCCTTTTTTATATTAGGAAAGTTAAACCAAGGATTAAATTTCCTAGGATTTTTCCGACATTGAAAAAATCGCAGGTGCACCCTATTTTCTGTACAAAGTCGCTTTTTTCTACATTTTTTTAATCTTTTTTCAATATTTACTGTCTAAAAACAGGGTTTAGAGACAATAAATAAGTATCTGTTTTTAGAGAGGAATATTATGAAAAATGAAAAAGTAAATTCAGTAGAAGAGGCGTGGGAAACACTGACATTTGCAAACAATTTTATCTTTTGCAAAATTATGGAAAGTAATCCGGAATTGTGTAAACATTTGCTGGAGATTTTACTTCATATAGAAATTGATCATCTTGAAAAGCCGGCGGCAGAAAAAACACTTAAGGAAAGTATTGATTCAAAAAGTGTCCGTTTTGATGTTTATACGAAGGATAAAACAAGAATCTTTGATCTTGAAATACAAACCGTAGACAAAAAGAATCTTCCTAAGCGTGCACGGTATTATCAGAGTCTTATAGATACAAGTAATCTTTCGGCTGGTGTAAACTATAATAATCTGAAAGATACTTATGTTATTTTTCTTTGTCTGGATGATATTTTTCATTATGGCCTGCCGGTTTATACTTTTGAAAATCTTTGTCTTGAAAATAATCAGATAAAACTTAAAGACGGGTCTTTTAAAGTCTTTTTTAATGCAAAAGACTGTGATAAACTGAAATCGATTGAAGAAAAAGCCTTTTTTAGATTTTTAAAAGGTGGCAAAGCTGATAATGATTTTACGAAAGATTTAGAAACTAAACTAAGCTTTGCAAGAAAAAATTCGGAATGGAGGAGGCAGTATATGACTTGGCAGCAGACAATTATGGATGAACGTTATTGGGCTCGTTTAGAAGGTCACGATGAAGGATATTCAGAAGGACGTGAAGAAGGATTAATTAAAGGACGTGAAGAAGGTCTTGCAGAAGGTCGTGCAGAAGGAATAACCGAAGGTGCTTATACAAAATCAATTGAAACTGCAAAGACTATGCTCGCTGATAATGTGCCTGCCGAACAGGTAGCAAAATGGACTTCCCTTTCCCTCGAAGAAATTAAATCACTGTAAAAGACAAAAAATCCTCCTTCCTCTTAAAAATTGTAAAAAACTGTTGCGTGTGCTAACAAAACTTGTCTTAAATGGTTACAAGAACAACAGAAAATTACAAATCTTTTCGTTGACTTTCAAAAATTAGAGTGATAATCTATTACAAATAAGGAAAAAAAAACCGTTGGTTTAAATTTCCTAATATAAAAAAGGAGGATTTTTTCCTATGAAAAAAATCGTTTCAGTGTTGGCTGTGGCTGCGCTGACGCTTTTTTCTGTTTTTGCGGCAGATATCTCCCTTGAGTACAACACCAAGGGTTATCTCTACAATAGAACAGAAACAAAAGTTGACGGCGGAGACAAAACAGCTGAGACAAAAATTCTGGATCAAGACGGATATGCTGATGCTGTTTCTGATCTTATTCTTACTTTGTCAAATGACTTTGCAGGCGTAGTGGTTGACATTGACCCGAGCGCAAGTGCAAAAACATTCGACCTCGATGAATATTATGGCTGGCTCAATTTGGGCAGCTTCCAGTTCACAACAGGTCTCTGGTCTGCACGCTATCTCGGTCGTGTAAATCAGGATGCAGGTACATGGGAAAGCGAAGATTACGAACGCTATAAGCCTGGTGTAATCGGCGGTGCATATGCTGAAGATGCTGACAATCTTACAAAAGACTATGCCGGCAATAACCAGCTCGCTTTTGCTGTAGCTTACACAAACACAGAATGGCTTCCTGGCAAGCTCATGATTAAAGGTGTTGCAGTTGATCTTGCTCAGACAACAACAGCTGTAGAAACTTCAAAAACCTGGGGTAACCTTAACAAACACAATGTTCTTCACTCAGGACTTGCCCTTGAAGTTGGTTACCTTCAGGAAAACCTTATTGATGTAAATGCTATTTTCAAAACAATGGAAAAGAACACTTTTGTTGCAGGTCTTTACGGCCGCTTCCTCGGTGTTGAAGGTCTGGATACACTCCTTGGCTTCACATACGGAAAACAGCTTGAAGCTTATGCAAACAAAACATGGTCTTCTTCAGACTACTATGAATGGGCTGTTGACCTTCGTGCACGCTATGCTGTAAACGAACAGCTTGCAATCACAACAATGCACAATGTTTCTGCTACTTCTACAGACAGCAAGAACAACACTATGGGCATGTGGAATATGGTTTCCGGTCTTTTCAAGGTTAACGAACAGCTTGCAGCTCAGCTTACAGTTGAAAATGAATGTCTCCTTTCTGGAAAAGTTGCTGACAACAAAATCAAAACAGCTGATGTTGGCGGATACGACATTTCTATCATTCCTGGTGCAATCTGGAATTTCAATGAAAACGCTTCTCTTACAGTTGGTGTGCGCGTGAACTTCGAAAACATCGCAGCTTCAAGCGACTACAAGAAATCAACTGGAAGCACAACAAATATCGCAATTCCAATCGTATTCGATGTGGCTCTGTAAGGCAGGAGGAAAGTAGATTATGAAAAAGATTATAACAGTGCTGGCTTTCTCAGCATTGACTTTCAGCTCTGTATTTGCAGAAGTTAAACTCGGATTCACATCAAAGAGCTTGATTTCAAACAAAAATGCAGCAGGGCTTTCTTCAACTCTCGACTTCGACGGCTACAAGGCAAAATCAACAGCAGATGTAGTTTTCGAACTCAAAAATGATACAGCTGGTGTACTTTTTAAGATGGATCCTTATCCAAGCGGAGCAGGAGCTGGTTCCTGGGACAACTACACCAAAGAATATTACGGCTGGGTTAAAGTTCTTGACGGAGCTGTAACAATCCAGAGCGGTAAATGGGACAACCGTGATGTTCAGCGCTATGCCGGTGAAGCATGGAAATGGGAAGGTGCTGAATACGAAACCTACAAACCTGGTGTTCAGGCAGGTCTTGTTGCAAAAGACATCACAAACATTCCTACATTGAACGGAACACGCGTTCTTTCAACAACTGTTGCTTACAAAGCAGGTGGTTTGTTTGTACGCGGTGCAATCAACAAGAACGACTACAACGATGATTCAGCAAACACAGAAAATCAGACAGAATTCAAATCTGGTTTCGGTGCAGAAGCTGCTTTCACATTGCCGGATCTTGTAAAAGTTAACGTAGTTTTCAAAAACCCTGTTCAGCATGCATATGCTACTGGTGTATTTGCAGAACTCAAAGCTGTTAAAGGCTTGGGTGTAATGCTTGGTGGAACATACGGAACTTATTCAAAAGATTCTCCACTCGCTTTGGAAAATCTTCCTGCTTCAGGTCTCAAAGCTTCATATCTTGAAACTGCTGGTGACTTAAGAATCCGCTGGCAGGCAACAGAAGCTGTTTCATTCGTAACAATGAACAACTTTACTCACAAAAACTTCCATGGTGACGGAGTAAAAGGTGTTGATTCTGTATGGGATATGTTCAGCGTAACTGCAAAAGTAGACGCAGCTCTCTCATTGCAGGCAACTGTTGAATGGACTTATGCAGATCTTTCTGTAAACAACAAAGGCAAAATGGCAATCATTCCGTCTGTAAAGATTACACCGGCTGCCGGAACTTATATCCAGACTGGTCTTATCTTTACTACAAGCGGCTGGGGCACATCTAGTGACAAAATCACTTCTGACGCCGTTAAGATTCCATTCATCTTCAATGTGGCTCTGTAGGGCTGTGAAGCGAATTAATGGAGGAACATTAGATTATGAAAAAAATACTTAGTGCAGTGGCACTTGCTTCATTGGCGTTCACGACAGCTTTTGCAGATGCGAAAATGTCATTGAACTACCGTACACAGGCATTTGCTTATCAATACGACAGCACTTCTGAGATTCATAACTATCTCAACCTTGAGAAGTATGGGGCTGCTCAGGACGATGTCACATTCAAAGTAGCTGGAGATGCAGCTGGTGTAACAGTTACAATCGATCCTTACACAAGCTTTGCAACAGGAAGCGGTTCATTCAAACTTAATGAATATTCTGCTTATGCAAAATTCGGTGCTTTCCAGCTCGATGCAGGTCAGTACAAAAACGGTAAGTCAAACGGTAACTACCAGCTCAAAAACGATGCCGATGCATGTAATCTTGGTGGTGAATCTTGGGCTGCATACAAACTCGGCTCAATTTTCTCAAAAACAAAAACAACTTTCATCGATGATATTGCAAACGTAAACGGCGGAGATACAGCTCAGGCAATGCTTCTTACTTATGTACGCGATTTCGATGAAGCAACTTTGACTCTTACAGGCTCACTTATCGGTGTTGCAAACTGGAATGACGAATCACAGTCAGGATTTGGTCTTCGTGCTGATGTAAAGTTCGAAACATTTGATCATCAGATTGTATTCAAGAGCGACAACGAAAAGAACCTTGCAGTATCTTATCACTTGCAGGCACTTGCACTTGTTCCATCTACAAAGATTACATTCGGCGGAGCTTTTGCAATTGTTGGCGGCAGCATCAACGAGTACAACGTAGACCTCCGCGCACGCTATGCTGAAGGCCCGCTTAGCATCACATTCATGAACAACTACTCATGGATTCAGAGTGCTTCAATTGTTGGAAAGGCAGTTGGTGCTTATGCAGGAAGCTATGCCCTTCTCGATAAAGACAAGACATACACATCTGCTATGTGGAACCTTCTTGCAGCACGCTACAAGCTGAACGATACAATGTTCGTAATCGGTCAGATTGGCGACATCATTCCAATGAAGAGCGGCGAACGCGATGCAAACGGAATCATGATGTTTGCTATGCCAGGATTCCAGGTCTTTGCCGGCGGAAAAACTTCAATCACAACCGGCTTGCGATTGGGCTTGAGCAACATTGCGGATGATTTGGATTCAACAGATGTTGAATACTCACTCAGCGTTCCTCTCGTAATGCGAGTACGCTTCTAATAACGGAGGAAATGAAAAATGAAAAAAATTACAAAAATCGCAGGATTGCTTGCAGGTCTTGCACTTGCAGGAAGCCTGTTCACATCATGCTTCACTGACAGCGAGTACGATGACAGTTTGGTAGCCAGAACTACTGTGACATTCTTTGCTGAAGATGCTGAAGATGCTGATGCTGCATTAGCTGGAAGTGTTGATGATAAAATTGAAGGAAATACTTTGCTTTCTATTTCTACACCAGCAGTTTTATCTTCAGAAACTGAAGCTATTGCAACAGCATGTGCAAGTATTGAATTAACAGCACCTAAATCAGCTCCAAAAGTATGGGCTTTTTCAGACAGCACTGGAATTTCTGTTAATGCTACTGAAGAAGACAGTAAGAACATTGTTTATACAACTTTTGCTTTGAAAGCAGAAAAAGACTGTAAGATAATTTCTTATGAAGCTTTTGCTTCAAATAACTCTGCTTCAGGTGTAGAAATTGTTGGTACATACAAGGTCGGTACAGACTCAGAAGATACTCTTCCTGGAACATCTGCTGCAAATGGTACCAATGCACACAATCAGGTATTTAATTCACCTGATGCAACATCACTTGAACTTAAGGCAGGCGATGTTGTAACTGTTACATTAAAATTTAACTTAAATAGCTCAACATCTAATAAATCTATTAAAAAAGCTGGTTTTGTTAATGTAACTGTTGTTGCTGAAGAGAACTAGTAAGCTTTAGTTTGCTTTTATGAGGTTGTCCATCCGGGCAACCTCATTTTTTTCTTTTTCTACCACAAATTTCGGTAACTTTAACTATGTATGAACTGACTGCGTGATTTTTACCTTGACATTCACCCGTTCTGCTAGTATATTTAGCTTAAGTGGTGAGCTTCCACCATAAAGCGAAGACTTAAAAAAGCAACGGGTGCGGTTCACGCACCCATTTTTTATGGGAGAACATATGAAATTTCCGATGAAAAATATCAACGCTTGCTAAGAAATCAGGCACATGCAATTTCGGCTGACGAAATAGCAATTAAAAACACAGCGGAAAAATTGCACGAACTTATTTTTACCGAAGAAGATTCCCTTTCAGAAATTGATAAGCGCTTAAAATCTCGGTGTTGTAATCTGCCTTTATTAGAAAAGATTTATATGGGCTACACTGTTTAAACTGGTTAAACATCACGCTTTCCCCTTGCACTCACATTATAAAATATTATATGGCTTCTGTCATTTAATTAAACCAGTGTCAGACTTTCCCACTTTTCCCTGATTGTCATCTGTTTTTCCTGCATTTCCGCTTCCTTTTGTAATTTCATACATATAGTTATTGGCGTAAAATGCAGTTCTTAGGCAGGAAAATTGGAAGAAAACAAAAAAATCCCCTCCCTGTGCTGGGAGAGGAAAATAACATAAAACAGAACGTTACTCGCTGATGTCGATTACAGTAAGAACTACATCCTGTAAAGCCGCTTTAATTACTTTACCAGAAACTGTTTTTGCTGGAAGAATCTGATGAAGAAGGGTAAATGTTATAGTTTCATCTGCAGCAAGCTCAAGACTGTCAAACGAAACATCTCCAGCAAAGTTTTTAGATCCATCTGCTGCCAAAGTGTCAGCAGTAACGCTATCAGCAGTTCCCTTAACATAAGATGTGACAATCTGTGTATTTCCAGTTTGGTTATTTGCTGCAATATAACTAAGTCCAACTACTTTCAAGGCTTTTTTAGCGGTAATAGTAAATGTATATGTCATGACTGCTTCTTCTGCTGCATAATCAGCAGCATCTGATGGAGTCTGCACATAACCATTTGTTACAGCATTAAGAGCTCCAAGGGCTTCAGAGCCTGTATGACCTTGTGTTGCTGTAATATTTCCTGCTGTAAGTGCAGAACTTGCCCCTGAAGCCCCGCCCAAAGTAGAAGTGTAAACCAATTCTGTCATAGTAACTGGGAAGTATGTTGCCTGGTAAGCAGTTGCAGCTTCAACTGTTACAGGAATAATGGCAACATCAAAACCTTCATATGCAACAGTAACAAAAGTTGTACCGGCTGCAACACCTGTAATTGTGATAGTTCCAGCATCGAATGAAGCAGTAGCAATTGAATCATCATCTGAATCAACAGTTACATTTTCTGTCTGACTTGTAGTCAAAGTTGTTTTGAGGTAAGTAAGAACTGAAACAGAATCAACAGAATTACCGGCAGCGTTTTTAATAGAAAAAGCTGCTATGTTCTGAAGAATTGTTCCCGTTTCTTTAGAAGCACTTACCGCTGAATCAACGTCCATTATTCCTTCGTCATTTGAACAGCTTACTGCACCAAAAAGGAGTGCGCAGGCTGCAAAAATTCCTAATAATTTTTTCATTTTTTCCTCCATAAGAGAGTTTTATTGCCGTGCAAAATCTGGACGATTCCGCACAGCAAAGTTACGCTAGAAGCGTACGCGGATTACGACAGGAACAAAGAGAGAAAGTTCATTCTCGCTTGAACCCTTGTTGTAATCTTTAACACCAATGTGGCTCATACCAACACGAGCGTAAGTTGCGATACCGCTCTTTCCGTTCATGATCTGTAAGCCAGGTGCTACGAAAGCTTCTGCTCCAGTCCAGTGGTCTGTGCCGACATTCTTGAGGCTTACGATGTCACCGCAAGAGAACAAGAAGTAGAATGTGTCGTTAAGTTTTACACGGGCACCGAGCATGTTCCACATGTGCGTGTTGTAGTTCTGTTTTGATGAGTTGAAATCATTGTCAGCAGTTGTAGATTTTCCTGTTGAAGCAACGAGGTACTCAGCACCAATGTGGTTTACAGCAGCAATATACTGAGCGTCGTTTGTGATGTGGCTTATATTTGTGTAGAATGTAACGCTTGCAGGTCCTACAACTTTGCGCGCTCGTACATCAACGCTGGCTTCTGTAACAGTGCCGTTGTTGAATCCTACAGAACCACCTGCTACGAGAGTAACTGGGAGTGTTTTTGGATTGATGTGCAGAGCAAACGCACGGTCTTCGCCAAGAGTCGCCATAGAAGCGCCTGTTTTGTTGTGTTCTGTTTTGAACACGAACTGTGCCTGCCATGTTTCAAATGCAGCGTTGATTCGGGCACCAAAACCTGTGTAGATTGTGGCCTCTTCGTCCCATGTGTCAGCTACACCGTCGTAGAAGCCGATTACATCCAATTCGGCAGTAACTTCGGCATCGCCTACATCGCCTTTCCACTGTAAATAGCCGGAAGAAGCTTTTGAACCGCCACGGAAGTTAGCCATGTCGTCTACAGAAGTAGTAATTGCACCTGTGTACAATGAACCGAGTTTGATTTTTCCAAACAAGTCACCGTTGTACCAGCCTGCGTCTGAATCGTTTTTAACCTGATAAGTTCCGTTATAGCGACCGTCTTTCCAAGTACCGCCACCAATCTCAAAAGCACCGAGTTTGATGTATCCGTTGTACTGCTGGATGTTTACAGTTGGGCTCTGGTCAGAGTCAAAGCCTGGATCCATGCGGACTGTAACGCCACCAAAATCGTTTGAAGCAGACATAGAGACTGTATCAGAAGCTGACTGCCAACCTTTAATCTGCTGGAACCAATAGTTGTTGTTTTCATCAGCATTTCCTGCAGGGGCTTGAATAAGTCGGCTGAAGCCAATCATCTGCGTACGATAGTTAAGGGCAAACTTAACATCGGCAGAAGCAAGTCCGAGTGCCAATGAAGCAAGTGCGAACGCACCAATTATTTTTTTCATAATCTAATATCCTCCATTAATTTCTCTACGCTACCCATTACAAAGCAACGTGAAGGATGAACGGAATGGAAACCGAACTCTCTGAAGGATGTGGCCAGCCGGCAGTTCTTACGATTACGCCTGCAGTAAGATCGACACCTTCAACAGGTGTGTATGTTACGCCTGGTGTAACAGAGAAGTATCCTGCGTCCTTTGCATCCAAATCCTGATAAACCCATTCGCCTGTAACCTGGAATTTGATTGTTTCCGAAGTCTGTACGGCAAGACTTACCATATCCCACAAATTGATTACTTCACCTGCTGTTCCAAGATATGAAACATTGTTCATATTTGTGATAGAAACAGTGTCCGAAAGCTCATAACGCAAACGAAGGTCGAAACCAAAGTCAAGACCATTGTTCAAAGCATATGAATTTCCGTCTGCATCTGTAACAGTTGTTGTTCCTGAACCAAAAGCAGAGCCGAGCGTAGCGCCTGTAACCAAGTCAAATTCAAAGTCTTTGACAGAGAATTTTGCCTTATCAAGGAATACACCGACTGCGTAAACCTGATCGGTCGTGCTCTTCAAGAAAGCCTGAACTTTTGTATCTTCGTCAAGCTTTGCACCGACTTCAAGACCGAAGCCAGATTTTGTTGTAGTAGTTGCACTTGAATTAAAAGCACTTGTAATCAAAGCACCTGTCGCATAGAACGAGTCTGCGTCATAAGAGAGGGCTGTTGAAAGAACTCCGTCATAGCTACCGTTGACAGAAGCCAAGCGAGTGATGTCAGAAGCGATTGCACTTCCTACGACACCATATTTGTAAAGCTCGTATTCTGTGTCTTCCCATGTACCTGCATCCTGATTCAAGCGGTTTACAGAGCGGGTTGCCCAAACACCTGACTGGAGTTTCATGGCTCCGTCAAAGAATTTTACCCAGCCATAGTACTGGTCGAGCAATTTGCTGTTGTTTGCAGCTGATTTTGAAACTTCCTGACGGCCAGTTTCTGCGTACCAAGGATTAAGAACGATGGCAGCTCCTGTTGTTTCGTTTGACAAGCTGAAAACGACATCGCCGGTCGTATCGTCTGCATAGCCGTTGAGGTCGAGTTTTTTGCTTGTTCCGTTTTCATTTGATGAAATATAGCCCTTCTGTGTATATTCAAGACTTACATCTGCAAAGATTGAGCCGAGGGCAAGTGCTGAAATTGTCAGCGTTGAAATTATTTTTTTCATAATCTACTTTCCTCCAACCTTTTACAGAGCGATGTCAAATACAACCGGGATTGAGAAACTTGTTGTTGTATCATTTGCAGCTTTGTAATCGCTTGAAGCTGCTACGTTATCAACAGTAAATTTCAGACCTGCAGTAAGTGATGCATTCTCGTTGAATGTCCATGTAACGCCAGGGATAAATGAAAGAGCAAGACCGCCAAGATCTCCTGCATAGTAGTCAACATTTTTGGCTTTTCCTTCGTTGTCAACTCCGGCTCCACGAGCATAAAGACCACATTCGTTCTCAACTGTGAACTGAAGCCTGAGCTGTTCGCTTGAGTCATAAGCGAGCGAGAGCATGTTCCACATTTTGATAGCGTTGTTTGGATCGATTTCTGCGCCTTTAAGTTTAGCATCTGTAAAAGAAGAAACATTATTCATTGTTGTGATTGCAAAATTGTCTGAGAGTTTGAATCGGCCTCTCAAGTCAACTGCATATTCATAGTAATTTGCATCTACACCTTTGCCGTAATCATACAAATCAGTTCCGTAAGAGAAACCAACCATGATGTCAGCCATATCAAGCATGAGCGGGCTTACAAAAAGACCTGCACCGAGTGCATTTCGTTTTTCTGAACGGAAAGCAAAGTTTACATCGATAAGTCCTTCCATTTTGAAAGCAAGTTCGCCGGCAAAGCCTGAGAAGAAAGTGTTTGTATAGCTGCCTGTTTCGCTGTCCATGAAAGCACCGCCCCATGTATCAGCGATACTGTCTGAACCGCCAGCGTTTACAAGAACACCTTTTGCCATAATGTACATATTGTCGTTTGGACGGATTGTATAAGCCAAAGCTGTTGAAAGCTTCTGATGACCTTCTGATGTATTGTAAGTAAGGTTATCGATATCGTGAGCGTAAGAACCGCCGATTACACCCGGCTTGTAGCGTTCGTAATCATCATTTGCCCAGTTACCGGCATCTGCATTAACACGGTTAACATATCGGCTTGTCCAAAGACCTACAGTTGTCTGAAGATTGCCCAAGTTGAGCCAGGCATACCACTGATCAAAAGTAGTTTTATCATTTGCTGCATCAGGATCGAGATCGAGGTAGAAACCACCAATATCGCTTGAAGCAGAAAGAACAAAACATGACGAAGCACCGTCATAGCCGCTCTGATCAAGAACAGTTTTTGTTGAACTGGTGATTGCGCCGTCTGAGTCTTTTGTCTTTTCTTCGTAATAAACATTTCCAGCTGTTTTGTATTCAATGGAAATGTCTGCCGCAAAGACAGCACTCAGAGTCAGCGCAGCCACAGCCAACACTGATACGATTTTTTTCATAGGAAAAAATCCTCCTTTTTTATATTAGGAAATTTAAACCAAGGATTAAATTTCCTAGGATTTTTCCGACATTGAAAACAATAGGGGACGGGGGTATAAAAAATAAAAAATGGTAAAATTAAAAAAATTTTACAGATAATATTAAGCAATGATAATATTTTGTTACATTTTTATTATTTGTTGATTTTACTTTTAGTCTTATTGTATTATGAGGCACTTGAAAATCCCTTTTAAATGGACGGTTAATTTATGAATAAAAAACTTGCGGTTTTTTCTGTTTTGGTCCTGTTTTCTTTGTCTGCTTTTGCGCAATCAAAACTCAATGTAAAACCCGGCGAAGCTGTAATTACATATGGCTGGGCTGATATGGGTAAAATAAAATATTCTGCCAAAAAAATTACATTAATTGATGATGCTGCTTATCCTGACCCCGTAAAAAAACGCAAAGTATTTACTAAGGCGATTAATGCCGGTACATTTGTTGTTCTTTCCGGTGATGTTGATTTAGGGGATGGTGTCATTTCTGACGAAGATCATTCATATTTTGATGAATTTGCTCCTTCACATGGAAGAATGCACAATGATATTGTTTATCCTGTCGCTTCAAACACCACCTTAATCGGAATTAATAACGCACGTATAAAATTCGGCGGTCTTGTTTTGTCAGGTGTATCTAATATTATCATACAGAATATCGAGTTTTGGGATGCCCATGGTTCCACAGAAATTGATACTAAGCATAATTCTGAATCAAAAGCCAGTATTGACAATCTTGTTATAAAAGACGGTTCAAAAAATATCTGGATTGATCATTGTACTTTTTCTGATGGTCTCTGTTATGATATGAGCAGGAATTATCATCACGACGGATTGATTGATATTCCTTACGGCATGAATATTACAATCTCTTACTGTGAATTTAAAAATCATGACAAAGTAATGCTTGTTGGTTCCAGCGAAAAATCTCTTTCTCCACGGGAGCGAACTGTTACTCTTCATCATAATTATTTTCATGGCACAACACAGCGAATGCCGAGAACCCGTGGAACTTACATGCATATTTACAATAATGTATACGACAATATTGGTGTTGAAGAAAATAATGGTTATAGTCTTGGTCCCGGGACTGGAGCATTATTTATAGTAGAAAATAATTATTTTGGAAATCATAAGGCTGTTGTACTTGATTTTTATGATAAATCAACCGGTAAAAAACCTTCTGCATATGTATTCCAATGGAAGAATAATATTGAGCTGAGTGCTGCAAATTCTCAGGCACGTAATGATAAGGTAAACCGGATGATAACAGATCATTTCGTTTCTCAGGAGCCATGGAAAATTCCATACCAATATGAAGATAATATGCAGTCCTGGGAAGAAGCTAAAGAAAACGTTCTTAAAAATGCCGGAGCCGGTAAAGAAGTCGAAATTTCCGGCCTTTAATATAAAACTGGAAGTCCTGTCCGGGCTTCCTTTTTTTTGTATGATTGCTCAAATCTTATCAAGTCGGTAAACTGTTTAACTATGGAAAACACAAAAAGAACAGTCACTTGCGGCGAATTGCGCAAGGGCGATGTCGGTAAGACAGTTGTATTGAACGGATGGGTTTCACGCTCACGTGATTTGGGCGGTCTTGTTTTTATTTCTCTGCGTGACCGTTACGGAATCACACAGGTTATGGTTGGCGACGGTGCTTCAGATGAAGTCAAAAAAATTGCATCGTCACTCAAAAGTGAATATTGTATCGCGGTTCAGGGTGTTGTTGCTGCCCGTGCCGAAAAAGACATTAACAAAGACATGGCAACCGGTGAAATCGAAGTTGAAGCAAAAGAAATCGAAATCTTCACCACTTCTCAGGAACTGCCTTTCTCAATCGAAGAAGTACGCCAGAAGGACGGCACAATCGTTCTGCCAAACGAAGATCTGCGCTTAAAGTACCGCTATCTCGACCTGCGCCGTGAGCCGATGCAGAAAAATATTATCCTGCGAAGCCAGGTCACTTTTGCAACACGCGAATATTTGACTGGCAAAGGCTTTCTGGAAATTGAAACACCTACATTCATTAAATCTACTCCGGAAGGAGCACGTGACTATCTTGTTCCAAGCCGCGTTCATCCTGGAAAGTTCTATTCTCTCCCACAGTCTCCTCAGCTTTACAAACAGCTTCTTATGGTTTCTGGTTTTGACAAATATTTCCAGATTGCGCGTTGTTACCGCGACGAAGATGCACGCGGCGACCGTCAGCCGGAATTTACTCAGATTGATATGGAGATGAGCTTTACAAACCGCGAAGAAGTTCTTTCTACAACCGAAGGATTGATGCAGCACATTTTCAAAAAGACTTTGAACTACGACTTGCCGGCAACTTTTGACAGAATCACATGGGACGATGCTTTCGACCTTTACGGAAGCGACAAGCCGGATTTGCGTTTTGACCTTAAAATGCAGGATGCTGCCTTCATGGCTGATTTGAGCGACTTTAACGCATTTAAGGCAGGAGCTTCAAATGCAGGCAAAGAAATCGAGCGACACAAGCGAAGCGGACTTAAAGCACTTGTCGTCAAAAATGTTGCCGACAAATACAGCCGCAAGATGATAGAAGCTCTTGAAAGCGTTGCAAAAATCAACCACGCAAAGGGCCTGGCCTGGATGAAGGTTGACTCAGAAGGCAAATTTGAAGGCGGAATCTCAAAATTCTTTGCCGGAAAGGAAAGTGAAATCTGTTCTAAGCTTGGCGCAGAAAAGAACGACCTTCTCCTTTTTGTAAGCGATGAAAAATGGCAGGTTGCATGTGTTGCTTTGGGTGCTGTGCGAAAACAGCTCGGTAAAGACCTGAATCTCTACAATCCAAAAGACGAATTTCACTTTGCATGGATTATCGACTTCCCGTACTTTGCATGGAATGAAGAAGAAAATCATTGGGAAACTGAGCACCACATGTTCACGTTGCCACAGAAAAAATACTGGGACACTCTGGAATCTGACCCGGGTGCCGTCAAAGGCGATTTGTACGACCTCGTTTT
>NZ_JAZOUG010000214.1:0-7428 GCF_045657965.1 Treponema sp.
GCTTTCGGAGCCCGTCCTGTAAAGCGGGCGGTGCAGACTTATGTTGAAAATCCTCTTGCAAAAGAGATTCTTTCAGGAAAGTTTGGTGAAGAAGCAGAAATTACTGTAAGGTGCACAAACGGAGAGCTTGTGTTCAGCTGATTTGTCATCATTGATTAATTCTGCTATACTGTGCGCATGTTACGAATAAAAATTTCTGTGATGTGCGCACTTTTCTTTTTTGCTTCGGTATTTTCATTTGCAGATGCAGGGCTTGGAGGCTCTTTTTCATATTCTGCTTCAACAACACCGCAGTCTTTTATTTCTTTTACTGCCCGCTCTGATATTTCACCGTGGTGTTTTTTTCTGAATGCGCATCTTAACGAAAATACAGTTTCTGTTTTTGCAGATAACTGGTTTGTAAATGAAAGAATTGCAGAACATTTAGATTATTATTGTCTCTGGGGAATGAGTTTTCTTGCAGCATTTGAAGAAAATAGACTGATTTGTGCAACTGGAGCCAGATTCGGTTTTGGACTGGATTTTTTCATTATAAAACGACATATAGAGATTTTTGCTCAGACTGTCTGGAATCCGTATTTTGGAATAAAAAAACAGGATAGAGAGTATTCTCCAGTAATACGGCCGGTTAATTTTCCATGTACAGCCGGAATGAGAATCTGGTTTTAGTGATTGAAAAAATATTCTGTAGACTGTAAAATAAAAAAATATGTTTGATGTTAAAGATTCTGATTTTTTTGATGTTGAAGAAGAAGATTTTGATACAATTCTTGCATCTGATATCAAATTCCGCGGAACTATAAAATTTAAAAAGCCTTTTATGATTAGAGGAACTGTTATTGGTTCAATAGAAGCTACAAGTGATTTAGTGGTTGATACTGATGCCGAAGTTACTGCAATGATTTCTGCACAGCGGGTTTTGGTTCGTGGAAAGGTTGACGGTAATATCAATGCAAAAGATGTAGTTTTTGTTACGGCTTCCGGTTCTGTCAATGGAGATATTATTTCAAAAGAAGTTGTTCTGGAGCCTGGATCACATTTTTCCGGTAAATGTACAATGACTGGTAAATAAAATTAGAGGGAATTATGAAAAAGTTATTTAATATTTTTGCCGTTCTTTTTTTGACACTAGAAATTTTTGCTCAGACAAAACAGGATGCACTTGTTCTTTATAGAAACGGAAATTATCCGGAAGCAATAAAAGTCTGTGAACAGGAAATTATCGATAATCCGCGTAATATCGATTCTTACTGTGTTTTGTGCTGGTCACTTGTCCGTAACAGACAGTATGCCGAAGCTGAAGTACGCTCACTGGAAGCCCGTAAACTTGCTCCTGCAGATGTCCGTTTAATGGAAATTTTAGCTGAGTCATATTATTATCAGGGTAAAAATACTTCTGCACTGGATATGTTCCGTACTTATATTGCAAATGCACCTTCTAATGCAGCACGAATAGGTAATGCTTACTACTATATGGGTGAAATTTATATCCGCCAGGGTAAATATCAGCATGCTGACATTTCTATGACAACTGCTGTATATACAGAGCCGCTTGTTGATTTGTGGTGGACCCGCTGTGGCTATGCCCGTGAAATGGCAGGAAGTTATGCATCAGCTTTGGATGCTTATAATAAAGCAATCGAATTAAAGGCAACAAATGCTGACGCACTTCGCGGTAAAGAGCGTGTTACAGCCCGCCTGCGCTAGTTTTTTATAAATGCTTAACCGAACAATTCATTTCGAAACACTTGGCTGCCGCTTGAATCAGGTTGAAAGTGAAGGTGCTGCCCGTTTTTTCAGCGATGCAGGTTTTTCCGTCACGATGGAAAACTTTACTGCCAAATCTTATGATGAAAGCGTTGCTCTTTGTGTAATAAATACCTGTACCGTTACGGCTAAAGCTGAGCAGAAGGCACGCAGAATTATCCGCATGCTGTTAAAGTCCTGTCCGAATGCCGCTGTTGCAGTTACAGGCTGTTATGCTCAGGTAGAATCAACTGAAATTAAAGCAATTGATGAACGTGTCTGTGTTTTACCGGGGCAGCAGAAAGGGGAACTTGCAGACCTTCCGGTGTTTTTGAAAAATCTTCTTGAAAAAACTCCTTCTCTTTCCGGAACAGAAATTTCATCTGAAATACAAAATTTTTTTGACAAGGCTTCTTCTTCAGCGCATCCTCAGATAATTACATCTCCTTTCAGGCTTGCAACTGAAGTTTTTATTAATCATTCGCGTTCTTCTCTTAAAATTCAGGACGGATGTAACTGTGTCTGCACTTACTGCAGAATCCGCTTAGCGCGCGGAAAATCAGTTTCTCTGGCTGCAGGTGAAGTTCTTGAACGGGTAAAAGCCCTTGAAAGTGCGGGGCAGAGTGAAGTTGTAATTACGACGGTAAATATTGCCCAGTATGTAAGTGAGTACAATGGAAAAACTGTCAGATTTGCTGAACTTTTAAAATTAATTCTTGAACAGACACAGAAAATTAAAGTCCGTATTTCAAGTCTTTATCCTGAAATAGTCGATGAAAAACTTGCACAGATTTTTGAAAATCCAAGGGTGTGCCCGTATTTTCATATTTCAGTACAGAGCGGAAGTGATTCAGTTCTTTCAAAAATGAAGCGGCCGTATAAAATTGAAGCTGTTTACCGTGCTACAGAACTTTTGAAAAAAGCAAAAAAAAATCCTTTTATTGCCTGTGACATTATTGCAGGGTTTCCCGGCGAAACGGATGAAGATTTTGACCTCACAATGAAAATGCTTAGTGACTGCGGCTTTACTTTTGTGCACGCCTTTCCGTTCAGTCCGCGCCCTGGAACAGAAGCCTATAAAATGCGCCCGATGGTTCCAAATTATGTTACAGACACGCGTATTGCCCGTCTTGAAGAATACAACAAAAAAGCAAAGACAGAATACATTAATTCCTTTGCCGGAAAGACATTGACTGCTGTATGTGAAAGCATTCACAGACCGGACAGGGCAAAAATCCTTAAAGACAGAATAATTGTTCATGCCGTGACAGAAAATTTCCTGCACTGCCAGCTTGTCTTTTCTAAAAATGACCTGAATATGCCGAAAGCAGGAAGTTTAATTCAGGTAAAAGTGATTCGCCCGCTTGAAGATAATGAACGTACCGGTGAAAGTGATACACTTGCCCTTCTTGCGTGAGAAGCCATCTCTATTCTCACATTCCCTGCAATCTGTTATAATTACTATGTATGGAAACAAAAAATACTCCGCACGGAACAATTACAGATAATAATCATGCAGCTCTCTGGCACGGCCGCTTTGCTGAAGGACCTGATGCCGCTGCAGTTGAATTCGAAACTTCTATTCATGTAGACGAGCGCATGGCTTTAGACGATATTGCCGGAAGTAAGGCTCATGCTGCAATGCTTTTTAAGCAAGGCATTATTTCAGACGAGGAAAACAAGGCTATTCAGGACGGTCTTTCTTCTATAGAAAGAGATTTGCAGAGTGGTGCACTTTCAATCGATTATTCGGCCGAGGATATTCATTCTTTTGTCGAAGCTACTTTGACTGACAGAATCGGAGATCCTGGCAGAAAGCTCCACACAGGCCGAAGCAGAAACGACCAGATTGCACTGGATGAACGTCTTTATCTTCGCCGGGTAATTCCGGATTTACAGAAAGCGATTGTTTCACTCATTAAAACACTTACAAAAATCGCAGAAAATCACAAAACTTCTCTTTTAACGGGCTACACTCACATGCAGCACGCCCAGCCTGGCTCTCTTGCCCAGCATTTGTGCGCATGGAGTTTTATGCTTATGCGCGATGTTGAGCGTCTTTCGGATTCTTTGAAGCGCGTTTCTCTTTCTCCGCTTGGAAGCGGCGCTTTGATGGGCTCGACACTTCCGCTTGACCGTGAATTTGTTGCAAAACAGCTTGGTTTTGAAGGGGCTACTTACAATTCGCTTGACTCTGTTTCTGACCGAGACTACTGCATTGAGTTCACTTCGGACTTTGCAATTCTGCAGCAGCACTTGAGCCGAATGTGTGAGGAAGTCGTTTTGTGGTCTACCACTGAATTCGGCTTTATCAACTTAAGCGAAAAATGGTCTACAGGCTCTTCAATCATGCCGCAGAAAAAAAATCCTGATTTTGCAGAGCTTATTCGTGGCAGAACGGGCAAAGTTTACGGAGATTTAATCAATCTTTTAGTTATGATGAAAGGGCTTCCGCTTGCTTATGACCGAGACATGCAGGAAGACAAGGCTCCTCTTTTTGAGGCACTCGACTGTGTTCAGGGAAATGTAATCGTTTTTGAAGCAATGATTGCTTCGGCCGAATGGAACCTTCCAAAAATGGAAGAAAGCTGTTTCGGCGGTTTTGCGAACGCTACCGATGTTGCAGATTACTTGGTGCGAAAAGGTATGCCGTTCCGTGTGGCGCACGGGGTGAGCGCAAAATGCGTTCGTCTTGCAATTGATTCAGGACTTTGTGCAATTGAGGATTTGAAACTCGAAGACATGCAGAAAATCTCTCCGCTTTTTGAAAAAGACATTTTTGACTGCATCACACCAAAAGCCTGCATGGAAGGACGAAAAACTATCGGTGGACCGGGTAGCATTGATAAGCAGATTGATGTTTTGAAATCTTTCTGTGAAAAGTATGAAAAATAAACCTCAGATTACACTGATTAAACTGATTGTAAAATCTGTGAAAATCAGTGCTTATCTGTGGAAAAAAAATGAAGGGGTACTTTTATGAAATTATCAAAAGTTTTGACGGGAGCCGTTGCTGCTCTCATGGTTTTCGGCATGGCTTCATGCTCAAAGGCAGACAACGAATTCGTTCTCGGTCTTGACGATTCCTTCCCTCCAATGGGATTCCGCGATGATGCAAACGAAATCGTAGGCTATGACATTGACCTTGCAAAAGAAGTTGCAAACCGACTTGGACTTAAATTCCGTGCTCAGCCAATTTCATGGTCAGCAAAAGAGCAGGAACTCAACACGGGTAAAATTGACTGTATCTGGAATGGTCTTACAATTACTCCGGAACGCCTTGAAGCACTTTCTTTCACAAAGCCGTATCTGAATAATGCACAGGTTGTAATTGTCCGTGCAGATTCTGGAATCAATACTCTTTCTGACCTTGCAGGAAAAACTCTTGGTGTACAGGCAGGAAGTTCAGCATCAGATGCAATCGATGAAAATCCTGAATTTAAGGCAAGCCTCAAATCGATCGTTGATTTTAACGACAATATTATGGCTTTGAATGACCTTGAAATCGGCGGTCTTGACGGTGTTGCAATGGACAGTGTTGTTGCAGAATACTCACTCAAAGTCACAGGAAAGCCTTTCGTAATTCTTTCTGATTCACTTGCTCCTGAGCAGTATGGTATTGCCTTCAAAAAGGAAAATACAGAACTTCGCGACAAAGTTCAGAAAGCACTCGAAGAAATGGCTGCAGACGGAACTGTTGCAAAAATCTCAGAAAAATGGTTCGGTTCTGATATTTCAATCATCGGTAAATAAGTAAAACCACAGATGACACCGATTATTTTTTTAATCTGTGTTAATCTGTGGATAGAAAAGGAGCGTATATGGCAAAAATCATCTATCCAATGCTTACTGCATCTGTTGTCTCAATTGAGGTGTTTTTGCTTACGCTCGTTTTTTCTGTGCCGCTGGGCTTTCCTCTGGCGGCAGGCAGAATGTCGCGCTTTAAGCCTCTTTCGTATACGGTAAATGCTTTTCTGCTTATTATCCGCGGCACTCCGCTTATCCTGCAGCTTATTGCTGTTTATTTTTTTCCGGCTTATCTATTTAAGCTTTCTTATGACAGATTTGTGGCAGCCATTATTGCTCTTTCAGTAAATTATGCCTGTTATTTTGCAGAAATCTACCGTGGGGGCATTCAGTCAATTCCGCGCGGTCAGTATGAGGCAGCAAAAGTCCTCGGTTACACAAAAATGCAGACATTTTTCCGGATTGTACTTCCTCAGGTTTTCAAACAGATTATTCCTTCAATGGGAAACGAAGTAATTACTCTCGTAAAAGACACCGCTCTTGTCTCTGTTCTTGGAATTGCAGAACTTTTCCGCACAGCCCAGACCACTTCCAGCCGCCTTTTTTCAACCACACCGATTCTGATTGCAGGCGTTTTCTATTTTGTAATGAACTGGGTGGTTTCTTCAGCCTTCATTTTAATCGAAAAAAAGATGAATTATTACAAATAGTGGAGCGTCACAATGCCAATTATCAGCGTTCAAAACATAAAAAAATCTTTCTCTGACGGTGTTCAGGTTCTTAAGGATATTTCTTTCGATGTGGAGCAGGGCGAAATTCTAGGAATTATCGGTCCTTCAGGAAGCGGAAAGTCTACAATGCTGCGCTGTATTGCCCAGCTCGAAACTATCGATGACGGTTCGATTTATGTCTGCGGAGAAAGTGTTGTTCAGAACGGTGTTTATGCTTCAAAAAATGATTTACGTAAAATCGGCTTGAATCTTGGCTTTGTTTTCCAGAATTTTAATCTTTTCCCGCATATGAGTGTTCTGCAGAATATTATTGACGCTCAGATTCATGTGCTAAAAACTCCTAAAGACGAAGCAATTGAAATTGCCCGAAAGCTTCTTTCTGATGTGGGCTTGTCCGAAAAAAAAGATTCGTATCCCTGCGAGCTTTCAGGCGGTCAGCAGCAGCGGGTTTCTATCGCGCGTAGTCTTGCCTTAAAACCAAAAGTTCTTCTTTTTGATGAGCCTACCAGTGCCTTAGACCCTGAGCTTACTGGCGAAATTCTTGCCGTAATCAAACAGCTTGCAGAAGAAAAAATGACTATGATTGTCGTAACTCACGAAATGTCCTTTGCCCGCGACATCAGCGACAAAATCATTTTCATGGCAGACGGCGTAATCGTTGAACAGGGCGAACCGAAACAGCTTATCAATAATCCAAAAACTGAGCGTCTTCAGGATTTCTTGAAAAGATTTAACTCATAAAAAACTCCTTAACTAAAAAAATCATCTGCCGATACTCATAGTATGAATACTTTTACACGGTCAGTTGATTTATTATCTCGCGCAATGGATGTTAATTCCCTCCGCTATCAGGTTTCTGCAAATAATATTGCAAATGCAGAAGTTCCTAACTACAAGCGTCAGGAAGTTAATTTTGAGAGCGAATTGAAGCGTGCTTTTGAAAGTGAAAAAGACACTGAGCACCGTTTTCAGCTTACAAGAACAAACGAAAAACATATTCAGCTTGATGAGCCGTACGATTGGCGTACTGTTGAACCGCGCCGTGTAACAGACTGGACAACCACCGCAAATGCAAACGGAAACAATGTTGACCCTGAAACAGAAGCAATGAACATCATGAAGATTCAGCTCAACTATCGTCTTCTGGCACAGCTTGAAAATTTTGAGTGCAGCCAGGTTAAGACAGCAATGAAACGATAATGGA
>NZ_JAZOUG010000215.1:0-6283 GCF_045657965.1 Treponema sp.
TAAAAAATTTCCTTTAATTATTTATAGTGTTTATTATAGGAAAAACTTATTGTTTATTCAAGTTACATTGATTTTTTTGAATATTCTAAATAAAATCTAAAAAAAATAGTGCAACTTTTTTTTACATCAAGTGTCAAACTGTATATATCAAAAATCTATAAGGGTTTAAGAAAATGTTAGAAAGATTTATTTCAATTGATCCGGAGAAAGACTATACATACGAAGAACTTCGTAAAAATTTTAAAATTAATATTCCGGAAAATTTCAATTACTCTTTCGACGTAATTGATGAATTCGCAAAGAATGAACCTGAAAGAAAGGCAATCGTATGGTGTGATGACCATGGTGGAGAAGAAATAATTACTTTTGGCAGGCTTGCAAAAGAAGTTAATAAAACAGCTAATTATCTTGCATCATTTGGTGTTGGAAAAGGTGACAGGGTAATGCTTATTTTGCGAAGAAGATACGAAGTGTATTTCTTTTTTCTTGCCATTCATAAACTTGGTGCAATTGTAATTCCGGCAACAAATATGCTTTTAACGAAAGATCTTGTTTACCGTAATAATGCTGCAGAAGTAAATGTGATTGTTTCTTTTGATGATAAGGTTCAGGATGAAATTGAAGCTGCTTTACCAGGTTCTCCCAGTGTGAAAACTTTAATCACTGTTGGTAACGATAGAGCTGGCTGGCATAATTTCCATAAAGGGTATGAGGCTTTTCCTGATACATATACACGAAGGGATATTTGTCCTGGCGGTAAAGATCCTATGCTTTTGTATTTTACGAGTGGAACTTCAGGTTATCCAAAAATGGTACAGCATTCATATTTTTATCCTTTAGGACATATTTGTACTGCGAAATACTGGCAGCGTGTTGTTGACGGAGGCTTACATTTAAGTATTGCAGAATCCGGCTGGGGAAAATTTGTCTGGGGTAAACTTTATGGTCAGCTTTTGTGTGGTTCAGCTGTATTTACTTATGACATGGACACTTTTGTTCCGGGTAAAGTACTTACAAAAATGGCTCATTATGGGGTTACAACATTCTGTGCACCGCCAACAGTTTACCGTTATCTTATCAGACAGGATTTGTCAAAGTACGATTTATCAAAACTTGTTAACTGTTCAACAGCAGGTGAAGCCTTGAATGGTGAAGTTTATGATCAGTTTTTAAAACAGACAGGTCATAAAATTCATGAAGGCTTCGGTCAGACTGAAACTACACTTACAGTTGGAAATTTTCCTGGTATGGAACCAAAGTCTGGCTCAATGGGAAAACCTGCTCCTGGTTATGATGTTGATATTGTCCGGCCGAATCTTACCAGCTGTGATGCAAATGAACAGGGCGAAATTGTTATCAGATTCGAAAAAGGTCAGCGTCCGTGCGGATTATTTTCCGGATATTATCTCGATGTTTCACTAACGGCAGCTGCTTTTGATAATGGAGTATATCATACAGGTGATGTTGCTTACAAAGATGAAGAAGGTTATTTCTACTTTGTAGGTAGAAATGATGATCTTATAAAAACATCCGGTTATCGTGTAAGTCCGTTTGAAGTAGAATCTTCCCTTCAGAAGCATCCAGCTGTTCTGGAATGTGCGGTTACTGGCGTTGAAGATGAAAAACGCGGTATGGCTGTCAAAGCAACTGTGGTTTTGTGTAAAGGTTTTACTGCTGATAAATCACTTCAGGCTGAGCTGATTGATTTTGTAAAGCATGATACGGCACCTTATAAAGCTCCACGAATTATTGAGTTTGTTGAAGAACTTCCAAAAACAATAAGCGGAAAAATCAGACGTGTCGAAATTCGTAATAAAGATGCTGTTGTAAAAAGTGCAGGAAATGATTAGATTTATTGTATGAGACCAACAATAGCCCGGATTTATCTTGAAAATCTGCGTCATAACCTTAAAGTTATCCGCTCAAAAATACAGAAAGGTGCAAAAATGTGCGTTGCAATCAAGGCTGATGCCTATGGTCACGGCGCAGTACAGTGTGCAAAAGTCGCTCTTGAGTGTGGTGTAGACTATTTTGCCGTTTCAATTATTAACGAAGGACTTCAGCTTCGTGAGGCCGGAATAAAATGCCCGATTCTTGTTTTGAGCCTGTGTTCTCCTGATGAAATGGATCTGCTGGTTGAGCATGATTTAACCCCTCTTGTTTTTGATGAAGAATATATTACAGGAATAGCTGTTTCATGCCTTCGTCTTGGAAAAAAAGAATTTCCTGTCCATTTAGCTGTAGATACCGGCATGGGACGGATAGGCTGTCTTCCGGAAGAAGCTGCATTTTATGCAAAGATGATTGAAGATACGAAAGTTTTGAAGCTCGGAGGTATGTGTACTCATTTTTCGGTTGCGGATTCTCTTGACGCTGATGATATTGAATATTCAAAGACTCAGTTTGAACGTTTTTTATTCGCCACTGAACAGGTAAAAAAACTTGGAATTGATCCTGGAATCCGGCACTGTGCAAATTCAGCATTGACGTTGAATAACCCGGAAATGCATCTTGATATGTGCCGTCCTGGAATTATCTGTTACGGATACTATCCGGGTGATTTGACCAAAGACTATTTTAATAAGAAAAATGACGAAATTGATTTGAAGCCTGTTATGGCACTTGTTTCTAAAGTTGTTGCAATCCGTAAATTTGGTGTAGGTCATTCGATTTCGTATGGCCGCACCTGGACTTCATCACGAGAAACTGATATTGGTGTAATTCCAATAGGCTACGATGACGGCTTGTTCCGAAGGTTCAATCAGCATGAAGGTTCACTTAAAGTTGCAGTTGCAGGAAAGCCGTATCCTGTACGCGGAAGAATCTGCATGGATCAGTGCATGATTGATTTAGGTAAAGAAAGTGATGTTCAGAGATGGGACGACGCTGTAATTTTTGGACCTGAAAACAGCGGCGCACTCCAAAGTGCAGAAGATATTGCCCGTGCTACAAATACGATTTCCTATGAAATTACATGTGGTATATCAAAACGTGTGCCGCGGGTTTATATCGGCTAATATTTTTTTAACTTCAGCTATCAGATAAAATGAACCGGTGACCAGAAGGACAGCTTTTTCTTCACCGGCTTTTTTTATTGATTTTTGAATCTGCATTACAAAATCTTCACTGATTTCACAGTTTATTTGTGTATCATTAAAAGCCTTTGAAAGTGTATTCATGTCTGATTGCTTTACATTTCCAGGTTTTGTTAAAAATACTGAGTCAAATTTATTTTTGAACAGTGGAGCAATATCTTTTGCATCTTTATCTGCAGCGCAGGCAAAAAGAAGTATGCGTTTTCCTTTTTCTTCACCAAAAACCTGTCGGAATGTTTCCATAGTGAATTTAACGCTGTTTACAGTGTGAGCTCCGTCAAGCACGATAAGTGATTTTTCTGATACTGGATTTTTAAGAATTTCAAAACGGGCAGGAAGTTTTGCCTTTGAAAGAGCGCGCTCGATAATATCTTCACTCAGATCCGGAAGTACTGTTTTAACTGCAATTGCTGCAAGAGCTGCATTTTCAGCTTGAAATTTACCTGTCAACTGTAAAGTAGTTTTAATTGGTCTAGAGAAGATTTTTGATGAAAAACTAACAGTCATTAGTGATAAAATATTTTTGTTTTGTAAAGGTGTATTAAAAATTATACTATTTTTATTTAAAAGAATGTTTTTATTATCGTTTACTGTATTAAAATTTATACAATCTGATATTTTTTTTATTTCAAAATACAGGTTATTGATAAAATCTTCTGCAAAAATAACCGGTGAATGTTTTTCTTCTGCGATTTTTTCAAAAACCTTACGAACGGATGGTTGCTGCTTTGCGATAATAACCGGGGTGTTTTCTTTTATTATACCCCCTTTTTCGTATGCAATTTTTTCGAGTGTATCACCTAAAAATTCTGTATGCTCCTTTTCAATAGGTGTGATAACTGAGCAGACCGGTGATATTACATTTGTTGAATCAAGCCGTCCTCCAAGTCCGACTTCGTAAACTGAGTAATCAACTTTTGCCTGGCGGAATGTTAAAAAAGCAAAAAGGGTGACAAGTTCAAACCATGTTACCGGTCTTTCTCCGGGAAGTTCTTCTGTATTGATTTTTTGAACTCCGTCCATGATTTCCTTTACGGCATTATCATAAACTTCATTACTAAACTTACCTTGTGCTGAAGAAACTCGTTCGATAAAATCAAGGATATGAGGGGAAGTGTAAAGTCCTGTCTTGTAGCCGGCTTCGTCTAAAATTGAGGCGATAAAAGTTGATACAGAGCCTTTTCCTTTACTGCCTGCGATATGAAAGCATGGAGCGAAATTTTCAGGGTGCCCGAATTTGTTACAGAAAAAGCGCATTGTATCGAGCCAGAAAATATTTTTTTCAGGTGTCTTTTCGAAATTCAGGTAAGAATCAATCCATGATTCAAGTTTTGTAATGGAATCAATTTTTTTCATGATGATATAGTATAGCGAATTTAAAAATTAAAGTCGCTATAAACTTTTTATATCTTATTGACCAATAAGCCATTAAAATGATATTATTAATGTCAACCCCTTGAATCTGCGTATGCGGATTCCAAATGTCCATAAGGAGAACATACACACATGAAAAAGTATGAACTCATGACTATCTATCCTACAGAGGAAGAGAAGTTCAAAGACGGCTCAGAAAAAGTAAAGGCCGTTCTCGCACAGTTCGGTGCATCAATCGAAAAAGAGGAGTCTTACGGAGACCGTGACCTCGCTTACGAAATCAATCGTCTTAAACGCGGTCGTTTCGTTCTTTTCACAGTTAAAGCAAATCCTGCTAAAATCGTTGAAATCAACACTCAGTTCCGCTTGAACAACAACCTGCTCAAGTCTCTCTTTGTTAAACTTGACGACAAAGAAGCAAAATAACTGATTTGCAAATTCACTTCACATTCTGGAGGTTAAAATGACTGACATCAATACTGTAACAATTGTAGGACGTCTTACACGTGATTTAAACGGCAGTGATCAGCGTGAATATGCTTTCACTCCAAACGGTCAGGCTCGTGCCAATATCAGCATTGCTGTCAACCGAAGCCGTAAACAGGGTGATCAGTGGATTGATGAAGCAAATTTTTTTAATGTCACAATCTGGGGCAAAACAGCCGAAAATCTTCTTCCATATCTTAAAAAAGGAAAGCAGATTTGTGTAGAAGGCTACCTCAAACAGGATCGCTGGCAGGACAAAACTACAGGGCAGACACGAAGTAATGTTTCAATTGTTGCAAACAATGTGCAGCTTTTAGGTGGAAATTCAGGTAATGGCGGCTCTCAGCCGTCCGGGGGTTACACACCGAATTTCCAGAGACAGTCGCAGGGCAATACATTTGCTCCAAGCCCGGTTTCTGAATCTTCCTACGACGATCAGAGTTTTGGTGCTCCGCAGGATGGCGGATTCCCGGAAGACATTCCATTTTAATTTATTAGGAGAACACTATGTCAGACGAAGTTACAAACGAAGTCGAACTTAAAGTAGATACTCAGAGCGCATCTGAAGGCCGTGACGGCGAAGAAAAAGGTGCTCGTGGTAAAGGTAAAACTTTCTTCCGAAAAAAGGTTTGCCGTTTCTGTGCTAACAAAGCAAAAATTGATTATAAAGATGCAGACTCTCTTAAACGCTTTACAACAGAGCGCGGTAAGATTCTTCCTCGCCGCATCACAGGTACCTGTGCAAAACATCAGCGTGAACTCACAGTAGCTATCAAACGCGCACGCAACATCTGCTTGTTGCCATTCGTAACAGAGTAAGGGAGGGGTAAAATGAAAGTTATTCTTTATACAGATGTAAAACACCTCGGAGAAATGGGTGATGTAAAAAATGTTGCTAACGGATATGCTCGCAACTTCCTTTTTCCACACATGTATGCTGTTCCATATAATGACCAGACTGTAGCTTACTTCGAATCACGCAAAGAAGAAATCGAAGCACGCAAGGAGCAGAAACGTAAGGATTCAGCTTCTCTCAAAGATAAACTTGAAGCTCTTACAGTTGCTCTCAAAATGCCGGCTGCAGCAAACGGAAAACTTTTTGGTTCAGTTTCTGCTCTTACAGTAGCTGACTATCTTTCTAAAAACGGTTTTGATATCGAACGCAAGAAGATTGAAATTCCTGGTAACACTATTAAATCTGTTGGTAACTACCACTGTACAATTCATCTCTACGAAGCTACAACAGCAGAAGTAAAAATTGCTGTAGAAGCTGAAATTGATGAAACTGCTGCAAAAAAGGAAACTTCTAAAAAAGCTGAAAAAGCTAA
>NZ_JAZOUG010000216.1:0-15374 GCF_045657965.1 Treponema sp.
AAGAATCAGAAAATTTTGAAGAATCACAAAATGAAACTGATAACTTTACAGAAACAGAAACAGAAACAGAAACAGAAACAGAAGCACAGCCGGAAGAAAATGAAGAAGTTGATATAATTGATTTATTCGAAAAGGAAAATCAACAGCTCTCAGAAAACCAGGACGGAATTAAAGATAATCAGACTGAAATTCAGCAGGAACTTCAGTCTGATAAAACAGAAGAAACATATGTAATTCCATCAACAGAAGAAAACATGGAAATTTCTGAGACTGAAGAAGACAGAAACATTTCACCGCTTACAGGAATTTATTATCAGAACTGTCTTGAAGAAAAGCTTGAAAATGCAGTAACCACATCTAAAAATAATGAAACAAGCCTTATTCTAGCAAAAATTAATGGTTTAGACCGTGGTAATTCTCTTTCACAAAAATCAATTGCTATAATGCAGCAAATTTTTGGAATTGATGCATTATTATTTGAATATAAAGCTGACTGTTACGCAATCATACTTTCAGATATTGATTTAAATTCTGCTGTCGAATCATCAGAAAAATTATATGAAAATTTATCAGATTACCTGAAAGACAATAATTCTACAAATGAAGTTTCGATTGGTATATCATCAGTAAACGGCAGAATCGTAAAAGCAGAACAGGTTATTCTTGAAGCAGATCAGGCTCTTTTGCATGCCACAGAAGATCCAGATTCACCGATTATAGCATTCAGAGCAAATCCGGACAAATATAAAGAGTATATGAACGAAAACTAAAGCTGTTTATCTTCAGGCTTTGTCTTATCAGTGTTTTGATTTTCTTTAAAATCTTTCCTGCTGGCATCAAAATTATCTACAATCTCGGATAACTTCTGGGCAAAACCTGTTATCTGCTTATTGTCAGGAAATTTTTCTTTTAAGACAAAAAAACTCTCTTCCGCATCTTCACCACGGCCTACATTGATTAACAAAGCAACATAATTTTCCAGAATACTTTCATCAAATGGATTATCTTCAAGTAATTTTCTGTATTTTAAAATTGCATCATCAATGTTTCCATTCATTGCAGTAATATATGCAAGAGAAGTCTTAAGCATTACATTATCAGGATCAAGTGAAAGAAGATATTCATATGATTCAGCTGCATTCTTCCAGTCTTTTGAAAGAGCATAACATCTTGCCAATTTGTAATACGAAGTAAGATATAAATCTTTATTTCGCATTGCAAGTTTATAATATTCAGCAGCTTTGGTATAATTTTTAATTTCAAGATATCCTTCTGCAACAGTATAATATTCAACTGCCAGATTTTTTAAAATAATTCTTGACTCTCCTGGAATTCTCAAACCTGAGGAAGCACAAGCGGTTAATAAAAAACAAAAGAGAAAAAATATATTTGAAAGTGAAAAAAAAATTTTTATTTTTTTCATATTTTATCTGATTAAAGAAAGTACCTCTTTTTTTGAAAGAGTTATATCAGTTATTGTAATCTGCTGGGAAGCGGTCTGTACTATTTTTGCAGGAATAGGGAACAATGCAAGTTTTAATGCTGCACAGGCTGCTTTTACTGTCCTTGAATCAGAAAGCCCGATTATTATTTTTAAGCCAAATTCTTTACCGTTACTTAATGGAGTAAGAACAGCATAAATAGAGTCAACAGGAGCTTTGACATCTGCACCGATAAATGCTTTTATAAAAGCCTTAGGAACAGGAGCATAAATCATGATATCTGAAGAAATTTTTTCATGCAGAAACTGATAAGCTTTTTCCGTCACAGCAGATGATTGAATATTTATATTCTCAAAATTCTGCTGAGAATATGCAATTTCATTAAATTTCTGAACCATAGGTTCAATATAATGAGATATAAAAGCGTTGGAAGAAGACGGCATACATAACTGATATAAAGTCTGCTGATGAGTATAAACCGTCTGGTTATCTATTACATTTACTTTCCAGCCGTTTTTTTCATTTAAGGCCATTCCTACAAAATTTGTCGGAATTTTTCCACTTGCAGAAAGTTTAATTTCTGAATCTGCTGATATTTCTATATATGCTATATCCAGCCGTTCAGTAATTTTTTCCGCATCCTTTTCTTCGGTCTTTGCAATCTTTTGAATTGCACTTGAAACAAATTCACTGTTTGATTTTACCGGAACTGTAAGATACATAACTCCTTCACCGTCCAGAAGCTCAAAAGCATCTACGGGATTAAGATCGGGAGTTGATTTACATGAAAAAAAAGCGCTCACCCCCAGAGCGAGGGCAAGTGCTTTTAATATATTAAGCTTTTTCAATAGAAATGCTCCATGTTTTGTCGTCAGCTTCTACTGAAGAAGATTTATCGAGTTTGTCTTTCCATTCCTGAACGACAGCTAAAGTTTCGCCTGAAACAAAGTCCTTGAATTTTGCAAATGCGTCCTTTAAGTCGGCATCGCCTGAAACAAGGAGTTTGATGCGGTCGGTAACTTCAAAGCCGCTTTCTTTGCGAAGGTTCTGAATTCCACGGATAAGGTCACGCACATAGCCTTCTTTTTTGAGCTCGTCTGTGACTTTAGTGTCAAGACCGACTGTAAGAGTACCATCATTTACAACTTTGAGATCTTCTTTTTCGATTCGCTCAACGATGATTTTTTCGGTATTCAAGTCTACGCTCTGGCCGTCTATATCTAGAGTAACTTTTGTTCCGCCTAAGATTTCAGCGATTGCTTCGTTTTTAAGTTCAGCAATTTTTGAAGCTGCTGCCTTCATTTTGGCACCGAGTTCTTTTCCTAAAACCTTGAAGTTTGCCTTTGCCTTGTAACTTACAAGCTCATCTTCCCTCTCGTGGAAAATAACTTCTTTTACGTTAAGCTCTTCACGGATTGTATCAATCATGCTTTCAAGGACACTGCGTTCTTCGGCATTGCGTGTTACAAGCTGAGCAGAAGCCAAAGGCTGGCGGTTTTTGAGGTTGAACTGATTGCGCAAACTTCGTCCCATCGAAACTGCCTTTTGAACAGTGTCCATGCGGAATTCCAGCTTTTCGTCGCGTAGAGAAGCATTATATACAGGGAAATCAGCCAGGTGGACTGACTCTGCGTCTTTTTCTGTGCGGAGGTTCTGCCACATGCTTTCTGTGATGAACGGAATGAACGGAGCTGCAACAAGTGAGAATGACTTTAATGCATAGTAAAGCGACTCGTATGCTTCTGATTTGTCGTTGTCGTTCTCGCTCTTCCAGAATCGGCGGCGGCTTCGGCGGATATACCAGTTGTTGAGCTGATCGATAAAGTTGATTAAAGGATCGATTGCAGTTGAAAGATCGTAATCGTCAAGGGCTTCTGTAACATCCTTAATCATTTTCTGTGTGATTGAGACAATCCATGCATCCAGAGGATTAGATGGCTTAAGGCCTTCAAAAACGCTTCCTTTTGCTGTGTAGCCGTCGATATTTGCGTAAGTTACGAAGAATGAATATCCGCTCCAGAGAGGAATGAGAATATTTTTAAGGACTTCGCGAACACCGTTATCTGAATAGCGCAAATCATCTGCTTTAACAACAGCTGAGTGAGTAAGGAACAGGCGGAGTGCGTCTGCACCGAACATGTTGATTGCTTCTACAGGGTCAGTGTAATTTTTGAGAGATTTACTCATTTTGCGGCCGTCTTCGGCAAGAACAAGACCGTTTACGATACAGTTTTTGAAAGCAGGCTTATCGAAAAGTTCTGCTGCAAGAATTGTAAGGGTATAGAACCATCCTCGTGTCTGATCCAGGCCTTCAGAAATAAAGTCTGCCGGGAAGTGCTTTTCAAAGTATTCTTTGTTTTCAAACGGATAGTGCTGCTGAGCGTACGGCATACTTCCTGATTCAAACCAGCAGTCAAAGACTTCTGGGATTCGGTGCATTGTTCCGCCGCATTTACACTTAATCGTGACTTTATCAACGAACTGCTTGTGAAGGTCGTCCAAATCTACGCCGCTCTTTTCTTTGAGCTCTGCGCGGCTTCCGATACAGATTTTTTCGCCGCAGTCGTCACATCTCCAGATAGGAATCGGGTTTCCCCAGTAGCGGTTTCGGCTGATTGCCCAGTCACGGCTTCCTGCAAGCCATTTTCCGAAGCGGCCTTCCTTAATGTGTGCAGGCTGCCATTTAATCTGGCTGTTAGCACGCAGAAGAGTGTCGTGATTTTCTGCAACTTTTACAAACCAAGAACCGATTCCGCGGTAAATAAGAGGAGAGCCGCATCGCCAGCAGTGCGGGTACTGGTGGTTTACAGTTTCGCGTTTTACGAGTTTACCTTCTTTTTTGAGGCGGTCCATGATGTCTTTGTCGGCATCTTTTACGAAAACGCCTGCATAATCTGAAACTTCTTTTGTAAAGCGGCATTCAGCATCGATTGGCTCAACGAATGGAACGCCAGAACCTGCGAATACTTTAGAGTCGTGTTCACCAAAGGCCGGAGCGATATGAACAATACCAGTACCGTCTTCAGTTGAAACATAGTCAGCATTAAAAAGGCGGAATGCACCTTTTTTACAGGTCTGACCGCTAATCTTTTCACATTCAGAAGCGTCTTTAAGATTTTCAAAATACGGGAAAAGAGGCTCATATTCAGCATCGATAAACTCTGCACCCTTGTGACGCCAGATAATTTCGTAATCTTCTGCATTTTTGTAGTAAGAAGAAAGGCGCGCTTCGGCTAAGATGTAGTAGTCGCCTGAAGATTTGTCGAGAATTTTTACATAATCAATTTCCGGTCCCATACAAAGACCAAGGTTTGAAGGAAGAGTCCACGGGGTTGTAGTCCATGCAAGGAAATATGTTTTTCCGTTGGTAAGGTCAGGGTCATTGAAGGCAGCAGGTGTTTTTGTAACCTTGAAGCGGATTGTAACTGCCGGATCCTGCTTTTCTTTGTAGCCCTGGGCAAGTTCATGAGTTGAAAGAACTGTAGCACAGCGCGGACAGTACGGAAGAATGTATTTTCCTTCGTAGATAAGGCCTTTATCCCAGAGTGATTTTGCGACCCACCAGATTGTTTCCATGAAGTCAGGATTCATGGTTTTGTAGTCGTTGTCAAAATCAACCCAGCGACCCATACGGGTAATGGTTTTGCGCCACTCTGAAGTGTATTTAAGAACTGAAGCACGGCATTTGTCGTTGAAATTTGCAACACCGTATTCTTCGATTTCGTGTTTTGAGTTAATTCCAAGCTCTTTTTCGATTAAGTTTTCTACAGGAAGACCATGGCAGTCCCAGCCGAAACGTCGCTCGACTTTTTTGCCCTTCATGGTCTGATAACGCGGAATAATATCCTTAATGGTAGAAGGAATAAAGTGACCGAAATGAGGAAGACCTGTTGCAAACGGAGGTCCGTCAAAAAAAGTGAATTCTTCACAGCCTTCACGCTGGTCAAGTGATTTTTTGAAAGTGTCGTTTTTCTTCCAAAAATCCAAGATTTCTTCTTCCTGCTTAGGGAAGTCAACTTTCGCATCAACTGACTTATACAAAATGAGCCTCGATTATGTAATTTTTGGGATAAATTATAGTAAATTTTTAGAGAATAATCTACTGTGAAAAAATAGATTTTTATAAACTGAAAAAGAACAAAAAAAAAGCTTCGTGAAACTTATAAATCACGAAGCTTACTGCAGTTTTTATTTAAAAATCACACGGCAGAATTTCTTTTTTCCTGCACGAAGAACAAATTCACCGTCTTTATCAAGATTTCCGGCAGTAACTTTGAGCGTAGGATCTGAAAGACTTTCACCGTTAAGCGATGCACCGTTACCCTGAATCAGCCTTCTTGCTTCACCGTTTGACGAAGCAAGTTTTGCATTTACAAAAAGTGTTAAGATTCCGATACCTGCGTCAAGTTCTGATTTTGAAAGTTCTATTGTAGGCATCTGGGTTTTATCACCTTCACCACCGAAAGCAGCTTTTGCACCTGCAAGAGCAGAATCTGCCTTTTCTTTACCATGTATTTCTTTGGTTACTTCGTATGCAAGTCTTTCCTTTGCTGCATTGATATTTCCTGAACAGATTTCTTTAATTTCAGAAATTTCAAGAAAAGTAAAGAGTTTAAAGAATTTTTCTACATCAGGATCAGCAACATTACGCCAGTACTGGAAAAAGTCATATACACTTGTCAGTGATTCATCAAGAAAAATTGCACCTTTTTCAGTCTTACCCATTTTTTTGCCGTCACTTCGAGTGATAAGCGGAAATGTAAGCCCGTAAACAGTGTGTTTTTCATTAAGTTCTTCTGTACCACCAAGTTTTCTGCGGATGAGATCAACACCGGCAGTAATATTTCCCCACTGATCATCACCGCCAATCTGAAGCTGAACATTATGCTTTTCATGAAGACGCAGAAAGTCATAACTCTGTAAAAGCTGATAGTTGAATTCTATAAAGGAAAGTCCCCGTTCCAGCCGCTGCTTGTATGCTTCATATGAAAGCATTTTATTCACACTGAAACACGAACCTATTTCACGCAGAAAATCGATATAATTCAAATCTGCAAGCCAGTTTTTGTTATTGTCTGAAAAAGCAGTTTTGCCGTCAAAACCGATAAAACGGTCAAGCTGAGCTTTGATTGTTTCAACATTCCGGTCAATCTGTTCATAAGAAATCATTTTGCGCATTTCAGTTTTACCGGATGGATCGCCGATTCTTGCAGTACCGCCGCCAATCAGGGCAATACCAATGTGTCCCTCTTTTCGTAAATGGCGGAGTGCAAAAAACGGAACCATATGTCCAATATGAAGAGAAGGACCTGTAGGATCACATCCGACATAAAAAGCGACAGGTCCTTTATCCATTAAGTCAGAAAGTCCCTGTTCATCCGTACACTGCGCGAAAAACCCGCGTTCTTTTAATATTTCAAGAGCTTTATTCATTATAAATTCCTTTTTGATTAATTTTACTTAAAATTTATATTCTGTTCAATTTGTTTTACGAATTCTTCTTAACAATAAAATCCGAATATCCGTTTTCGCGAAGTTTGTTTTCAACAGTCTGTAAAGACGCTGCAGGAACTTTTTTTAAAACAACTCTTGTTACTGATGAAGTTTTCTGAAAGTAAACATTTTCAAAGCCATTTTTTAAGAGATTTTGTGCTGTTCTGTTTGCATTTTCATAGCTTGAAAAAGATGCTACCTGTACATCCCAGAATCTGGTTAAACCGTCTTGTTTTACAGTATCTGAATTTACGGCTGTTTTGACATTATTTGAAATAATTTCAATTTTAACAGTGGCAGTTCCTGTTTTTATCATATCAAGTTTCTGGGCTGCAGCTTTTGAAACATCAATTTCTCTGTTTTTTACAAAAGGTCCTCTGTCATTCACACGTACATCTACTGTTTTATTATTTTTAAGATTTGTAACCCGAAGGACTGTGCCAAAAGGAAGAGTTTTGTGTGCACAGGTCATTGCATACATATTAAAAACTTCTCCGTTTGCGGTTTTACGGCCATGATATTTATCTGCGTAATAAGAAGCCTGCACACCAGACTTATATGCAGAAGCAAAAATAAAAGACGAAATCAACATTAAAACTGATAAAAAATAAAATTTTCTGTTCATATTTTAATTATCGGTAGAAATTCAATTTTTCATTCACCTATTGCACAAATAATTAGATTGTGCTAACTTCTATCACATGAGGCTATTATGCGTAAGACAATTCTAGCATTTGTTATCACTTTCAGCGTTTTGTTTGTTGTATCTGCCGAATCTAAATCATGGAAATCAGTTGCAACCGAAATGCAGGCTATTATCGATGATGCTTACAATATTTATGTATCAGGAAATGCTGATGCAGGTTATGAGCGTGTAAACGATGCCTACTTTGGCCACTATGAGGTAGATGGTTTTGAACGTAATACACAGAGCCGTATTGGCGGAAGCCGCGCCGGTAATGTTGAAGTTCAGTTCAGCCGTATAAAAAGCGCCATGCGTTCTGCAAAGTCTAACGAAGAAGTGCGTAAAGAATGTGACACTTTAATTTCAATGCTTTTTGAAGATGCCGAAAAGCTCGATCCTCCAAAAATGTCATGGAATGAACTTGCAAAGGTTCTCGAAAACGAGTTCAGTGAAGCGGCTTCAATGTATTCAGACGGAAAAGTAGTTACGGCAGAGCCTAAATTCCGCAAAGCATATGCGCGATACTACGGAAAATCAAAATTTCAGGAAAATGTTGCAAAATCTCTTGGAAACGAAAGAGATGCTCAGATCGTAAATCTTTACAATAAAACAAAATCAATGATTCTGGAAAAGGAATCAAAGCCTGAAGTTGCAGCGTCAATCATAGAACTTTCTGATGTAATTTCAAAAACAGCTGTAGATTTAACTAAAAAACAGGGGCGCGCTCAGTGGTGGGCAACCGTTGTTGCTTCTCTTTTAATTCTTCTGCGTGAAGGATTTGAAGCAATTCTTATCGTTGGTGCAATCATCGCATACCTCAGAAAAAGCGGCAACGAAAACAATCTTGGCTCAGTCTACAAAGGTTCAGTTATTGGTATTTTGGCTTCAATCGTAATGGCTTTAATTTTAATTGGTCTTACAAAATTCGGCTTTGAAAGCGGTCAGGGACAGGAAGTTGTTGAAGGCATTACAATGTTCATCGCTGTAGCAGTTCTTTTCTACACTTCAAACTGGATGATTTCAAAAGCTTCTTCAAAAGCGTGGTCAAACTACCTTCAGGGAAAAATCCAGACTTCTGTAGATAAACGAAGCATGTTCTCTCTTGCTTTCACCTGTTTCCTTGCTGTTTTCCGCGAAGGTGCCGAAGTAATTCTTTTCTATCAGGCAATGTTCTCAGGTTCAGATACAAACGGAACAGTTTCAGCAGTAATTCTCGGAATGATTATAGCTGTGGTCCTTCTCGTATTTGTTTACAAAGCAATTATTATAACCGGCAAAAAGCTCCCTCTCAAACCGTTCTTCTATGCAACTTCGATTCTCATGTTTGTAATGGTTGTTTCATTTGTCGGCGGTGGTATCAGCGAATTTGTTGATGCTGCATGGATTACACCAAAGCTCATAGACGGTGTTCCGACAATATCATTGCTCGGTATTTATCCGTACGCAGAGAGCCTGATTGCACAGGGAATTGCAATTGTAGTAATTCTGGGCAGTTTGTGCGTGGGAAAAATTCTTTCTGGTAAGAAAGAAAAATAAATAGTGCAAAAAAAAACATATAGGAGTGTTTTTATTATGAAAAAGACAATGTCTTTGATTCTCGCAGGTGCTGCAATGGCATTTGCATTTATGGGTTGCAATGAAAAAGCAACTTCACAGGCTAACTCTTCAGCTGCTGCAGAAGCTGTTGAAGAAGATGAAGGCGGATTCGTTGAGCACGATATCGGCGATGAACAGCAGGCAGGATTTCTCGCTGTTAACGGTGTTTACTTCCAGGCTGTTGATATGAAATCAGGCGAAGGCAACACTCAGAAAGGTGCAGACTTTACAATGCACATCGAAGCTGACATCGCTGCTATGGAAAACGACCTCGGTTTCGTTGTTGACCAGTTCGTTCCAGGTCTTACAGTAGACTACGAAGTTATTGATCAGTCTTCTGGAAACGTTGCTGTAAAAGGTACATTCATGCAGATGAACGCTTCTGACGGTCCTCACTATGGTGCAAACATCAACCTGAACCAGGCAGGAACATACACAGCACGCTTTATCATTCACAGCCCTGCTGAAAACAACTACTTCATCCACACAGACGAAGATACAAAACCGGGTTCAGATCTCCAGAAATACTGGCCAAACGACAAACCTCTCTCAGTTGAGTTCAAAGACTGGGTATTCGACGGAAAGAAAGTTCAGCCAGAATACAACTAATTTGGTTAAATTTCGAGTTATTTAACCTTTTCATAAAAGCAAATCTGACTCCCAGCAGGAACACGTCAACAAACACCGCTGTGAGCAAACCTCAGGCGGTTTTGTGCCGTAACCCTGCTTCCGTCAGATTTGTCTTTGTTTACAAGCTAAAAACCCGAATTTTTCCGCTAACATACATTAATAAGTCATATGTCTAAAAATCTTTTTGAAACAGTCCAGTCTCTTTTTATTCCGTTTTTAATGACGGGTTTTGTTTTTTCTCAGGTAAAAACTCTTAACTCTGATAAAGTAAAATCTATTTTTTATAAAGCTGCACTTTTTCTTGCTGCTGTAATTCTTGCAGTTTCATTTCTGCGCGAAAAACGTCTTATAAAATACAATCAGATAAATAACATCTATCTTCTTGTAACATCAGTTATTTCTGGTCTTTGTTATGCAGTCCTTAACTGGTTGTATTCTGTAAGGCGATTAAAAACATCTGCCTTCATTTATGCTTTAGATTTGAGCGGTGTAATTTTTGTAACGTGCCTTCTGCTTTATTCAATTCCTCCGGTTTTTTCACTGCCGTTCCATTTCCTTGGAATGTATGACACATATTTTTCAACAATGTATCTTGCAAAATTTACCGGCTATCTTGCAGGCTGGCTTTTATGTTTTTTATGCGCCTCCTCACTTTATAAAATTCTTTCACGCTCTTCTCAAAAGGTAAACGCACTTATTTTTACACTGCTCTATTTAATTTCAGGCTTTATATCTTTTGTTGCAGTAACAGGAATAATCAATTCGTACTACAGACGTAAAATTAAGATTCCTTCTGGTCTTCGTAAATCGTTACCGCAGCTTATAACTGCAGAAAACGTAATTTTCTTTTTTGCGATTATTGTAATTATTGCCCTTTCCGTCGGATTTTTCATTTACTTTACAAAAATTCACGGGGAATACAGCAATCCGGCAGAACACAGAAAGTTAAAAGCCTTTGCACGTAATAACCGTCGTCTTGCAGTATTTACAGTATTTTTGAGTCTGCTCGTCTGGACAGACATGACAGTTATTAAAAAAATTGCCAATACAATAGCAGAGCTTTCACCTTCTGAAAACTTTCAGCTCGAAGGAAACGAAATTTACATTCCTCTTGAGCAGATTTCTGACGGACATCTGCACCGCTTTACATGGACAAACGATGCAGGTAAAGGAATCAGATTTATTGTGGTTCAGAAAAAAGGCATGAGCTTTGGAGTCGGTTTTGATGCCTGCGATGTCTGTGGAGATGTCGGCTACTATGAACGTAAAGACGAAGTTGTCTGCAACCGCTGTGACGTTGTTATGAATAAAAGCACAATCGGCTTAAAAGGCGGCTGTAATCCGGTTCCGCTTGCTTCAAGAATTGAAAACGGTGGGCTTATCATTTTAACAGATGATTTACAGAAAGAAGCTTATCGTTTTAAGAACTAGAGGTTGATACAGATGTTTATTCGTATGGTATTCCGCGCTTTAGTGCGCCAATGGAAAAAAATGCTGATGATAGCATTTACAATTGCACTTGGTTCTTCACTTGCAACTGCGATGCTTAATGTAATGTTTGATGTCGGCGATAAAGTAAATCAGGAGCTCAAAACTTACGGTGCAAATATCCGCGTAGTTCCCCAGAGTGCTGGTATTATGAGCGATATGTACGGTATTTCAGGCGACTCTTATCTAAAAGAAGAAGAACTTGGCAGAATCAAGACAATTTTCTGGGCTTTCAATATTGTCGATTTTACTCCGTACATCGAAGGAAAAAAACTGTTAAATGAAAATGAAGAAATTAATATAAAAGGAACATGGTTTAATCACCATCTTTCACTGCCAACAGGTGAAGAGCTTGATACAGGAATGCAGGCAATGAAAAAATGGTGGACAGTTCAGGGCGAATGGCTTTCTGATGATGACGAAAACTGCGTTATGATTGGCTTTGAACTTGCAAAAAAACACTCCATCAAAACAGGTTCTTCCATTCAAATTGACTCTCAGAATTTTATCGTAAAAGGAATTTTCGATTCTGGAAGCGAAGATGACAGTCTGATTTACATGAACCTTCATGCAGCTCAGAAGATTTTTCAAAGGGAAGGTCTTATTTCTTCTATCGAAGTTTCTGCCCTTACAACTCCGGATAATGATCTTGCCAGAAAAGCTGCTCAGGATCCGTCTGCATTAAATCAGATGGACTGGGATACATGGTACTGCACGGCATATGTAAGTTCCATCTGCTATCAGCTTCAGGAAGTAATTTCAAATTCTGTAGCAAAGGCTGTCCGTCAGGTTGCTGAAAGCGAAGGTGCGATTTTGAATAAAACTCAGCTATTAATGCTGTTGATTACAATTTTAAGTCTGATTGGTTCAGCACTCGGTATTTCCAATCTTGTTACGGCAAGTGTTATGGAAAGAAGCAAAGAAATCGGTCTGTTAAAAGCAATCGGTGCTTACGATGGTCCTGTTTCGGCCTTAATTCTTACTGAAATTTTTATTACCGCTGTTATAGGCGGAGTTTTCGGATACTTTGCAGGTCTCGGTTTTGCACAAGTTATCGGTCAGTCAGTTTTTGATTCATCAATTACTGTAAAAATTACAGTAATTCCACTGGTTGCAATTCTGATTTTTGTCGTAACACTTGCAGGCTCACTTCCTTCAATCCGACTTTTGCTTTCACTGAAGCCTGCTGAAGTTCTCCACGGAGGGTACTAATATGACACGACAGAGAATGTACTTTAAAATGATAACAAGCTCTCTTATGCGCCGCCGTTCCCGCATGATTGTAGCTCTTCTGGCAGTTGCAATCGGCTCTACGATTTTGAGCGGACTTGTTACAATTTATTATGATGTTCCCCGTCAGATGGGACAGGAATTCCGCTCTTACGGAGCAAATCTTCTTCTGGTTTCTTCAGGAACAGAAAACCTTAAGACAGAAAATGTAAATTACGCGAAGGACCTCATTCCTTCCGGAAAACTTGTCGGTCTGACGCCTTTCCGCTACGAAACAATAAAAATCAACAATCAGCCGTTTCTAGCAGCAGGTACGGATTTTCAGATGATTCGTAAAACTTCTCCATACTGGCTTGTTTCAGGAAAATATCCGGAAAGCGCTGCAGAAATTCTAGCAGGTCAGACTGTTGCAAACGGCACTGCCCTTTCTGCCGGCGGAAAAATTGCAGTAACAGGAGTTGATTCAAACGGAAAAGCCTTCAGCCAGACATTCACAGTTTCCGGAATTTTACAGACTGGCGGAAACGAAGAAGAATGTATTTACATGAATCTTTCAAAGCTTGAAGAACTGATGAAAGATTTTGGAACCATCGATATTGCAGAATGTTCTGTAAGTGCAACAGGAAGCGAACTTGAATCAATTTCAAAGACAATTTCTGAAAATGTTTCCGGCATAAATGCAAAACTGGTAAAACGTCTTGCAAAATCAGAAGGCACTGTCCTTAAAAAGCTTCAGTCTCTTGTCTACATTGTAACACTTGTAGTTCTGATTTTAACAATGGTCTGCGTTGCAACAACAATGATGGCTGTCGTTGCCGAGCGGCGTAAGGAAATCGGTCTTAAGAAATCTCTCGGCGCTTCAAATCAGAGCATCGTTGTTGAATTTTTAGGCGAAGGACTTTTCTTAGGAGCACTCGGCGGCATTCTGGGTGTCATTCTTGGATTCGGTTTCGCACAGGCGGTAAGCATAAATGTTTTTGCAAGAAGCATTTCTTTTCAGCCGCTTTTAATTCCTGTAACAATTATTGTAAGCGTTGCAGTTACAGGCCTTGCCTGTCTTATACCGGTAAAAAGCGCAACTGAAGTTGACCCGGCACTTGTACTAAAAGGAGAATAGGAGATAAACATATGGCATTATTGGAATTAAAAGACATTTCTAAAATATATTCAGGCGGAACAGTAAAGGCTTTGAACAACGTCAGCCTTACTGTCGAAAAAGGCGAATGGGTTGCAATTATGGGCCCTTCTGGAAGCGGTAAAAGCACAATGATGAACATTATCGGCTGTATGGATAAGCCTTCGCTTGGTCAGGTAATTCTTGACGGAAAAGACATTGCACACGAAAGCGCAAAAAGCCTTACCGAAATCCGCCGCGACAAAATCGGCCTTATCTTCCAGCAGTTTCATCTTGTAAATTACTTAACTGCTCTTGAAAATGTAATGGTTGCCCAGTATTACCACTCAATGCCGGACGAAAAAGAAGCCATTGAAGCTTTAGAGAGGGTCGGTCTTTCTCAGCGTGCACACCACCTTCCAAGCCAGCTTTCAGGTGGCGAACAGCAGCGTGTATGTATTGCCCGCGCATTAATCAATCATCCGCAGCTTATTCTGGCCGACGAACCTACAGGAAATCTCGATGAAGCAAACGAAAACATGGTAATCGACATTTTTAAACAGCTGCATGCGGAAGGAAGAACAATTATTGTTGTAACCCATGCTCCTGAAGTTGCTTCATTTGCACAGCGTACAATCGTACTGGAGCACGGAAAATACGCCCGCGAAATTAAAAATTAATTACCTTAAGGAGTTTTTTATGAAAAAAATATCTGTTTCAGATGTAATTTTACTGATTTTATCATTGATTTTAACTTTCGGTTCACATTTTGCTTTTCATGCATGCTCACCAAAACCGGACGGCTCTTGGATGGTCTGCCACTGGGCAGAAAGAGTAATAACAGCTCTGGGGATTGTTTTTACAGTTTTGTCTGCATCAAGATTTTTCTTTGAGCCTGAAACCAAATCTGGTATTTCTCTTTCAATTCTGACACTTTCGGTTGTAACAGCTTTCATTCCAGGAATAATCGTAAATTTGTGCTTGATGAAAGAAATGCACTGTCACACAGTTATGCGGCCTGCTGTTATCGTTATTTCTATTTTAATTGCACTTATTTCACTTGTTGATTTTATTTTAAGTCATTTAAAACAACATAATCAGAAGGATAATAAATGAAATTTTCATCACTTCCTGTATTAAACCTGCTCGGCAAAAAAGGACGGACTTCTGCTCTGTTTATTTTTGCAATGATACTCGGTTTTTCTATTTTTGGCGGCGCTATGATTCTTTTAAGTCTTAAAAACGGACTTCATTCACTTGAAATGCGTCTCGGAGCAGATATTGTTGTCGTTCCATATGAAGCCAGAACAAAAGTAAGCGCCGACACAATTTTAAATCAGGGTAACCGTACCTATTCTTATATGCCAAGATCAAACCTGAAAAAAATTGCAGAAATTGAAGGAATCGATAAAATCTCCCCGCAGATTTATATGTGTTCAATGAATGCAGGCTGCTGCTCTGTTTCTCTTCAGCTGATTGGCTTTGATCCTGAAACAGATTTTACAATCCAGCCGTGGGTAAGACAGTCTTTTTCCGGTACATTAGGAGACGGTGACATTTTGATTGGAAGCAAAGTATCTCTTACAGAAAGCAGAAAATTAAA
Source organism: Treponema sp. (assembly GCF_045657965.1). Classification (GTDB taxonomy): domain Bacteria; phylum Spirochaetota; class Spirochaetia; order Treponematales; family Treponemataceae; genus Treponema_D. The sequence goes on from NZ_JAZOUG010000216.1 coordinate 15,282, forward strand.
ATTTTTCGACAGACTCTGGAATATTGCAGCCCAGCTTGAGGAAACCGGTACAGGTCTTGATAACGCAATTTTTGCAAACATCAGCACAATCAA
>NZ_JAZOUG010000217.1:0-9370 GCF_045657965.1 Treponema sp.
CAGATCATGTACCTGTAATGATTTGTGTAGAAACGGGAGAATAAAAAAATGAAATCAAAAAAAACTAATTTTTGTTTATTATTTATTTTCTGTATCATTTCAGCTATTTTCAGCTGTACTTCAGAATCGTCATCTAAAACAGACGAATCACAGAATTTTCAGAACAGCGAAACAAAAACAGACGACAATTCTCAGGTCACAGATAATTCAACATCAACAGTAATCTGGAGCGGGGCTCAGGATTTTAATGACAGCGGCTGGGCTATAAACATTCAGATTTCTGCAGATAAATTTGCTTCATTTACTGAAGGAAACTGCATTCAGATTGAATGGTACGCTTCATCTACTGCAACTTCTTACAAAAAACTCCAGCTTGATTCTATGGGCTCTTCCTGGACAGAACTTACAGGCGGAAGTTATTCCGGAGGGCATACAGAAAGCGGAGAAAACAGCGCAGGGGTCGTTCCTGATTCAAGTCCGCTCACCTACACTGTCACTTCTTCAAATGCAGCTTCTCTCAAAGAAAACGGTTTCGCTCTTATGGGATATGGTGTTGTCGTAACAAAAATTGTTTTGGTTTCTGGCGACTCTTCTTCAAGTTCAACTGACGGCACAACACAAACAGCAGACTCCTCAAACACAGGCAGTGATTCAACAACATCTGATGTCACAACAAAGGTTGAACCAACCAGCGTAACTGGCACTCCTTATGCAAACCACGGAAAACTGCATGTAACAGGCGCATATCTTTATGACGTGCACAATCAAAAATATCAGCTTTACGGAATGAGCACTCACGGCCTCAATTTCGGAGATGATTTTTCAAGATACGTGAACGAAGATGCTTTTAAAACGCTTGTCGATGACTGGAACACAAACTGCATACGGCTCGTTCTTTATCCGAAAGATTATAACGGATACTGTAACGGAGGCGACCAGGCGAATCTCAGGCAAATCGTCAAAAACGGAATCGAGTACGCAGCTAATGCCGGAATGTACGTCCTTGTTGACTGGCATGTTCATCAGTATAATCCGAACGATACAAAAGATGAGGCAAAAACCTTCCTTGCAGAAATCGCAGAAGAATACGCAAATTACGGTAATGTTCTCTATGAAATCTGTAATGAGCCGACAGGTTCAGAATGGGATTCAGTACTGAAGCCATACGCCGAAGAAGTAATTCCTGTTATAAGGCAGTACGCAAGCGATGCAGTTATTATTGTAGGAACAAACACCTGGAGTCAGGACATTGAAGGACCGCTCGCAAATCCGCTGTCATTCAGCAATGTGATGTACACTTTCCATTTCTATGCAAACAGTCACACAGATTCTTACAGAACAAGAGTTGAAAACGCAGTCAATGCAGGTCTTCCGGTTTTTATCACAGAATTCGGAACCTGTGATGCAAGCGGAAACGGAGGCTTCAACGAATCAGAAAGCCAGAAATGGTTTGATTTATGCAAAAAATACAGCATAAGCCATTTAAACTGGAGTTTAAGCAACAAAGGCGAAACAGCCAGTGCAATTCTCTCATCATGCAGCAAAACAAGCGGCTGGAGTGATGATGAACTTACTGAAAGCGGAAAGCTGGTGAAAAATCATTTTGCCACGCTGGAAAGATAAAACCACAGATTACACAAATCTGTGTTAATCTGTGGATAAATTCCATTTTTTTTGATAAACTTTGCACATTATGGCAGAACTTATTCAACCAAGAGTCCTTAAGGGATTCAGAGACATTTTACCTTCATCAGAAATTGTACGAACTGACTTACAGGAAAAAATTACGCGCGTTTACCGCTCTTTTGGATTTGTTCCAATTGATACACCTGTTCTTGAATATTCAGAAATTTTGCTCCGTAAATCAAACGGCGAAACAGAAAAACAGGTTTTCCGCTTTTTAGACAACGGAAAGCGTGACGTTGCACTTCGTTTTGACCTTACCGTTCCTTTTGCACGCTTTACTGCAGAACACGAAAGTGAGCTTTACTTTCCTTTCAAACGCTATCACATTGCAAAAGTATGGCGCGGAGAAAAACCTCAGGCCGGCCGATACCGCGAATTCGTTCAGTGCGACATCGACACAGTAGGAAGCGATTCTGCTGCAAGTGACTTTGAAATTCTTTCAATAATGAAGGCAGCTCTTGCTGAAATCGGTGTTACGGATATTACGATTCACGTAAATCACAGGGGAATTTTTAACCGTTTTCTTAGCAAACTGGGCGTTTCAGAAAAATCTGAAGACATTCTGCGCTCTGTAGACAAACTTGCAAAGGTCGGAAAAGAAGAAGTCCAGAAAGAGCTTATTGAATACACAGGTTCAGAAGAAAAAGCCGGTGAAATTCTCAAATACATAGCAGGTGCGGGTGATTTTGAAAGCACGCTCAAAATGATTGAAGAGATGAGCGGCGGAGAAAGCGAAGACTCTCTTCGTATGAAAGAAATCTACGAAATGATGAAGGCAGCCGGAATCGAATCCACTTATGTTTTAGATCCGAGCATTACGCGCGGTCTTGACTATTACACAGGCGTTGTTTACGAAACATTCTTAAACGAACTTCCTTCAATCGGTTCTGTCTGCTCTGGCGGCCGCTACGACAATCTTGCAGGTTTGTACACAAAAACAAAGCTTCCTGGAGTCGGAGCCTCAATCGGCCTTGACCGGCTTATCGCAGGTCTTGAACAGCTTGGCAAAATCGAAACCAAGGGAAGCTACCTCGACGCTGAAATTTTCTGCATGGACAAAAATCTTGTCGTTCTTTACCAGAAAGTTGCGGCAGAATTGCGGGCAAAAGGCGTAAAAGTCGAAGTTTTCCCGGAAGCTAAAAAAATGAACCAGCAGTATGCCGTAACTGATGCGAAAAAAATCAAGTGGGGAATCTTAATCGGTTCAAACGAAGCAGAAAAAGGTGTTATTACGCTCAAAAATCTTCAGACCCGCGAGCAGTTTGCAGAAATCAGCGTGGAAGAAGCTGTCAGTATAATCAACAGATAGAAAATTTCAGTTTGCTTTATGACAATTTCAAGTATATAATATGAGATAAGCGTTTAAACATGAAGGAGAAGGATAATGACTGCTTTTAGATTTTTTGTTCCTTTAATTTTCATATCGACATATCTCGGAATATTTTTTCTCAGGATTTTTCACTTCGGTTTTATTTATGAACGACCTGGTGCAATTATATTTGAGTGCATTCCGACGATTTCGATATCTTTCTTCTTAATTTTAGGCTGCGTTATCGCAGAAAAACCGATTCTTTCAAGATTCGAAAAAGTCATAAGTAAAGGCAAAAAAGATAAAAACTCAATCACACAGGAAGATATTGCAACGGCAAAGTCTTCCTATAAAAAATTCGACATTGCTATCGCTATAGGCGAGGCTATCGGCTTTTTGCTTGGGGCAGGCTCAACTTCAATCATCGAATCCGCAAAAGGAATTGTTCCATTTGACCCAATCATTTTTATTATCATCGAGCTTCAAAGTGTCGGAACCGGCTTTCTGTGCTACACTCTCGTAGTTTTCCTTACAAAAAAAATTTTCATGGCAAATAAAATGCGTGAAATTGGAATCGAAGTAAGCAACAATCTTTCTAAGAATCTTACTGTTGCCGTAGGAACCTGCGTTTACATTTCTCTTATGAATATGGTTACAGTACCTATTAATCTCATTAAAAATCCAGGAGAAAACAGTTTTTCCAAATTTTTAGTTTATGCATTAATAGGTTCTATAGTTACAGCCGGTGTATGCTTTTGTGTCTACAATCTTATCATCAAAAAAATTCAGCGTACAGAAAGGGAAACCAGCACAAAGCTTCTTAAAGAAACTTCAACACTCGCAACAGCAACAAAAGAATCTGCAGAAACAAGTCAGAATCAGAGTGCTGCTGTAAAACAGATTGTAGCCACTATGCAGGACTCAACAATTCTCGTTTCAAGCATAAGCGAAAAAATTCAGCATGTAACAAGCCTTGCAGAAAAATCCCGTCAGGCAGTAATGAGCGGCCAAGAAGCACTTCAAAACAATGTAAATGAACTTCTCAATATTAAAAATACAAACAATCTTACCATCGAAGGTATCAAAGAATTAAACAAAAAGATTTCCAGTATCTGGGATATTGTGTCAATCATCAATGTAGTTGCCGACCAGACAAAAATCATCGCATTCAATGCAGAGCTCGAAGCTTCCAGTTCCGGTGAAGCCGGAAAGAACTTCCACATTGTAGCAACAGAAATCCGCCGCCTTTCAGACAATATCATCGACAGCATTAAAGAAATCAAGGAACGGATTACAGAAATACAGAAAGCCAGCGACACACTTATTCTGGACAGTGAAAAAGGCACTCAGCAGATTGACTCCGGTTATGAATGTGCACAGAGTCTTGAAACAGGCTTTGAAAGTATCATGCAGTCTTCCAACAGTACGGCTGACAGTTCGCATGAAATTCTTGAATATGTCGGACAGTTCAAAAGCTCAAGCGAACAGATTTTTATTACATTAAAGCAGATTGCAGACGGAATCAAAAGCCTTTCAGACTTCAATGCAAATATTTCTTCTTCTTCAGAAAATGTCCGGCAGATTGCAGGCCTACTTTAATTCAGAGCGGGCTTTATCGGCTTTAAGTCTGTTTGAATAAACACGTACAGTGCCTGAAGGAACCCAGCCTTCTTCAAGCGCGTACCATTTTTCTTTTTTTTCTTCCTTTTCGCCTTTATCGACAATAATCGTACAGTTTCCTTTGATTTCGTAAATTTCGCCTTTGCGGAACGAAGCAATGGTTTCATACTCATATCCGGCCTGTTTACGGCAGGCAACATACGGGTCAGAAATTAAAGCCCATTCAATTCGTGGAGAAAGCTCTTCCGGAGCAAGACTCTGCATTTCAATCTGTCCATTATTTTTAGTGCAGGAAAACAGTAAAGCACACAAAACAGGTAAAATTAATTTTTTCATTTTTTTGATGCCACCCATTTTACGACATCAGGATAAATCAGCATATCAGAATCAACAAAATTAAGTGTCGGAATTTCTGCAGGAAGCGCCCATTTGTACTCTGTATGCTCTGTAAGAGAATATTTTTGAGCAATTCCATCGTGAGGAACTTTTATTTCGTATGCATGAAGCGCTACCTGTTTTTCGTTATGAATAAAAAAAGTTTCGGCAATTTTTTCGCCTACAGAAACCTTTACGCCGAACTCTTCTTCAAATTCGCGTACGATTGCTTTTTCGTCAGATTCACCTTCTTCAACTTTTCCGCCCGGAAATTCCCAGCGGTTTCCCATCTGACCTGTAGGATTTCTGTGTGCTATTAAGATTTTTTCGCCGTCAAAGGCAATGCATGCAATAGAAGTTTTCATAAAGTCCTCGTTTTTTACAATCCACAGATTAGCACAGATTAGCGCAGATGTACACTGTTTTTTATTTAAAGAACAGTTCAATGCCTTCAAGAAGAGCTTTTGCACGTTTTTCAAGTTCATTTGTGTCTGTATCAGTACATTGATTTCCAAGCTCGATATCTACAGTTGGAATTGTGCTGAAAGAAGTCTGCGTAAGATCAACTTCAATTGAACCGCCGTTATAAATATTCAGACCATTGTTTTCCAGAGCTCTGATAAGACATTTTCCTAATTTTTCACTTTTCTTCCAGTGTTTTTTTACGCCAGAAAGATTTTTAATTTCTTCAGGAATAGAACAGTAAAAACAGCCTTTATCAGTTTTTTGGGAGTCAGAATCATAATGAAGTGCAATATGAATTGATGCATTATTATTTGCAATAACAGTCCGCGCGATATTATCCAGCTGAACGTCATCACAATCCCGGATCATAAGTACATCATAACCTTCTTTTAAAAGCAAATCCTTAAAAAGACGTGCTGTCCTTAAATTCACTTCTGATTCAGTTTTTCCGTCATTAAAAACCATTCCGCCGGAAACAGCAATTGATTCAACAGCCCCTTTTGCATTAGTTCCGCCTGTTACTTTAGGAGATTTATCCGGATGAGAGTAAGTTTTTATTTTTGTTCCGCCTTTTGTTCCGTGCCCTGCATTTACTGCAACGACAATATTTTTAGGATTTTTTACATCTGATTTATAAAGATAAGAAAAACCTGAATTAATTTTTGAAAATTCTGCAAACTGCCATTTCTGATTAAAAAAAACGCGGTTATCATAAAATGAAGAATCGTTATATAAAAGTTTTGCTTTTGAAAGAAGTTCCAGCCAGGACTGGCCGGTTTTTCGTTTCATTTCAAGCGTATTTATGCTGACAGAATTAGCATCTACCTTAAGTTCATTAAAATAATATGAGCCGAGCGCACTTATTACATAATGATTTTCCCCTGATTTTCCTAAATACATAAAAACGTGCCCTGGAAATCCCATCAAAGTTCCCGGTTCCACAGAAGAAAGAAGAGAATTCTTTTTAGATACCGTTTTCTGCTCAAAACTCACAGTTTTTCCGCTCATAGCAAGCTGACTTCTGCTGTTTCTTGCAAAATTAAAACCGAAGCAGCGGAAAATACTCATAAGATATTCTGAGCAGTCCCGGCTTTCGGTCATTCCACCCCAGCCGTAATGTTTTCCTAATGTTTTAAAAGCCAGATTCAATGTATTTTCGGTTGTGTAAGATAAAAGCCCCTGAGTACAGCAGGAAACCGGAAGGCAGGCATAAGATTTTCCAAGCGTTCCGTCGGATTTTCTGTATGGAAGTTCAATTAAATAATTTGCATACGGAGTACGGTTGTGAAATTTTTTTTCACTATTCAGATTATTCCAGTCTGAAGTAAAAAGATATGTTCCCATAAAAACAGAAACTCCATTTTCAAAACCGGAATTTTCTTCAATCAGAATATTTCCGGCCGGTAAATTAAAACAGTCATCAGTAATTGTTACAAAATCCTTCTGATTTTTTGAAGCAAAATCAAAACGGCGCATAAATTCTTCGTCTGAGCAGAAAGCTATATCAGCTGAATGTATCCAGCCGGTACAGTAAGAAGATTTTACAAAAAGCCATTCTTTACTTTTGCTTTCCCACAAAACCAGAACCGGTTCATTCATTAAGATTCCCGAATTCTGTGCAATGTCATCATACCAGTATTCTTTATCATCGCTGTAAAATGTGTCATCAGGAACAAGGCGTAAATTTGAACGGCGTACACAAACAGCTTTTTTTACAGGATAATCCTTTTTTGCCAGTTCTTCATTTTTAGGTTTTCCGCCCATAAAATAATTAAGGGTTTCAAGACCTGAATGATTCATTTCTTCAAAAATTGCACGCCAGTTTTTTTGAGAAATGACTTTAATTTCTTCACCATTTTTAGAACTGACTTTTTTATACCAGACAGAATTTGAAGGATAGCGCTGTATGGAACTTCTGATTTCAAGGGCAGTCATTACAGAATCAAATTTTCTTAAATCAGAAACAATTGCAAAATCAGATTCCTTCGGATAACGCACACTTTCATTCATGCGGTTCCAGAGGGCAATTTCTTTCAGGCTCATTTTAACTTTACGCGGATTAATTGCTTTTTGAATCCAGTAATCTGCACAAAGCATTTCAGCATTTACATCCGGAGCAAGACGGACAGTTTCAGGAAAATCTGAATCAGAAACAGAAGAAAAATCTGAAGAAGCACATGAAAAAAAAATAAGCATTAAAAAAAATGCAGAAAGCAAGTGACTTATTTTTATGATACTGAATTTATGAATTATGACAGACATTGTATTTAATCTTTTTTGCACAGAAATTCTTTTACCTCTTTAAGATTTTTTAAAATCTGCCAGGTTTTCTCTTTCATTTCACTGTCAGCAGGAATTAAATCCGGGACCATAATGCATTTTACACCGGCTGAAAAAGATGAACGCACACCGTTCGGGCTGTCTTCAATTGATACACATTCTTCCGGTGAAAGATTAAGAGACTGAACTGCTTTTAAATAGATTTCGGGATCCGGCTTTGAATGAGTAACCATATCACCTGTAGTGATTGTTTCAAAATAATCAAAAATACCGGCTTCTTTTAGCTGAGGATGAACTTTTACCTGCCAGGTTGAACTTGCAACAGCCAGACGAAAGCCTGCTTTTTTAAGTGACTCAAGACATTCAGAAACAAAAGGCATTTTTTTTAAGCCTTCTTCATGCCAGACAACATCAAAAAGTTCTCCCGCCCTTTCGCGGAAAGAAGAAGCTGTATTTTCATCTGGAAGATAATTCTGCAAAAGGCGCGTAGTGTCAGCACGGCTTCTGCCAACGCAGTTCATAAAAATTTCATCAATATTGGAAAGATTATATTCTTCTGCTGCCCTTCTCCAGCAGATTTTACACAAAGATTCAGTATCTAAAAGAACGCCGTCCATATCAAACAAAACGGCTTTAATTTTTTCCATGAAGACATTATAACAAAAAAAAACCACTAATTACACTGATATTCACTAATTTTAGATTATAATTCGTGATAATTTGTGTAATTCGTGGTTTTAAATTATGCATTCAGCATTATGAATTACTTGCCAGTTGAAAGGAAGTCCTGAGTGAAGTAACGGTCAGGAAGCGGCTGGTCAACAGTGATGTTTACCATTTTGATTGTTGAAGAATGTCCTGTCTGAACGTTTGTCATAACGTTTTCCATCGGAACATTATAAACACGGCCGCCGTTTCCAGGCATTTTGTTGATAGACTTGATTTCGTTTACTTTAACAAGTTTACCTTTTTTGTCGTAAAGCTCGATGTAAGTTGGAATCCATGCATCTTTTGTGATGTAAGAAATGCGGTAAGAATACTGGCTTGATTTAGGATCTTTTGGAGTTGATTTTACAACATAAAGGTCTTTGAAGTTTCCTTTGTCTTCACTTTCTTTAAGAAGCTCATGTGTATCATCAGCAACTTCACGTGTACTCATATCGTCATAAGAAAAGTCAGTTCCTACGAATGATTTTGCACCATCTGAAGATGCTACACGGCGTGTATTTTTGAGAGAAGGAAGATAAATCCATTTATCATCGTCTTTTCCGTCATTTTCTTTCTGTAAGAAGCGGGTATCTTTGACTGAAGCAGGTGAAAGGAAAATCATTACTACATCAGAAAGATTGTTCTTGCATCGGCCGTATTCACCGACATTGCGGGTTTCTTCAACTTTGCCGTTCTTAGCAAGAATAAGCTGAACAGCTGCCTTTGTAAAATCAGGTTTCTGGCGGTCATAGACCTTTGTCATGATTTCAGTTCCGCCAATTGCAAAAGCTGAAGTTCCAACTGCAAGTACTGTCAAAGCAGCCAAAGTTTTTAAAAGTTTCATATATACCTCCTGGAAAGCGGCCCTATTTTATGTAAGAGCCTCACCCTTTATTCATTTTGGTTCAAATAATTAAACCGTTCAAC
>NZ_JAZOUG010000218.1:0-3965 GCF_045657965.1 Treponema sp.
TTCAAAAACAATAAATGGAATAACTTATATTTCTACAAGTTATGAATATGCAACCAGAACTGTATTAAAATTTATTTTGGATGGTTCCAATAAATATGATCAAAATCATTATAATGACTCCGTTACTGTTTCTGATGGAACATACAATATGTGTCAGCTTCAAATATGGGTTCAGGGGGGGGATTCAGCTTCGGGTACGAATACTATCAGTACTTTCCCTCTTTCATGGGGTAAAGAAAGTTACACTGAAAACGGAGTTACTTCGGAAAAATTTAATTATAAATTAATGCATGCGTATTCAAACAACAAGAAGGCAAACTGGACAGGCACTTGGGCTTGGGTTACATGGGATTTAAGTTCAGCTGCATATCATGGATTTGTAGCAGGTGATGTTCCATCTGATGCACTCCAAAATGGTCCAAAAGTTTGTTTTGCAGGTGAATGTGCATGGAATGCGCTTAAAGGTAACTATATTTTATATCCTGGTGAAACTCTTCAAATGTGCCTTACAAGTGATACAGATATAGCTGATAAAGGTGCATATTTCTTTAGAACTAAGAACAAATTGGAAAGATAAAAAAAGATGTAATTTAATTCCCGAAAACAGAAAGTTTTATCCCTTTTATTGCTTTACCGCTTTAAAAGGGATTTTTTTATATGCTTTCAATCAGATTTTGAATTTTCTTTTCAAGCTCTGAGCACATTTGTGCTTTTTTAGACTCAGAAAGTTCCCGCTTTATTAAAATTGATTCCATTGGAAAGACTTCATCAATAAATTTTTTAGTTTTTGAAAGATTTTTCAGCTTTTCTTTAATAATTTTCTGACGTTTTTCTTTTGAAAAATCAATCTGCTTTTCTTTTAAGGATGTTGTTTCTGAATCATTTCCTTTTGAAAGTTCTATAAATTTATCCCAGTTTATTTCTGTAATTTTCCCAAGTTGATAACTGTATTTATAATTATCAGAAAGTCTGAAAACTCTCTTTTCAAAAAATTGCGAATTTGAAATAAACCAGCTACGGTAAATTTCTAGTGATTTTTCTGAATTAAAACGCGAACAGGTAATTCTTGTTTCTTTCGGCTTCAATCTGAAATCATTTTTTTCATTGTCAGTTTCAAGTGCGTTCGGCTGTGTATGCTGAAATCCTGATGCAGGTTCTTGATCAAATCCGCACAAAAAAACATTTTTGTCTGTAAAGGAAAGGGCAAATTCCAAAGCCGTGCCCGATACAGTTCCGTTTCTTTTTGAAATTAAATAGGGACATTCGATTGCTTCCAAAAAATCTTTTTCAAGACCGTCTTCATAAATCAGCGGAAGAATCTTTTTTGTTTCAAGAATGTTTTTGGGAACGGCGCTTTCGGCTTCAAGGGCAAAAATTGTATCGCAATCTGACTGAGAAGGAAAATTCAAGTGTTTTTTTGCCCAAAATCCGCCGTCACTGCTCATTACAAAATCAGGTATTATTTCATTTTCTAAAAGCGGCATAAATGAAGAAGAAACGGCAATTAAAAAAAATGAATTTCTGTATTTTTTAAGAAATGGAATTGAACTTTTTAAGCTTGGACCAGAGGCTGTAATTACAACAGGCTGGTTTGTTTTTGATAAAACCACGGTATTTTTAATGTATGAAGCAAATGTTATTGAATTTTTAAGCCATCGTTTTGAAAAATAAGCTCTCGTTCCGATTACATCCCTCGCTTTTAAAATGGCTTTTTTTATTTCCTGCCAGACCTGTGAATTATGTTCCTGAAAAATCTGCTTTGAAGGAGTCCAGTCGAAGGTAAGACTTGAAATTAATTTTTCTTCGCCAAGAAAGTTAAATAAAACTTCACTGAAAGAAACTGAATCTGATGAATTGTCAAAATAAAAAACTTTATCCCATTGACTGTCATATTCAGTAAAACTGCTGCATAATCTTACAGCACAAATTAAAGCATCCGGAAACCGTTTTTTTAAAAAAGAAGCACAATAGGAAAGGGCAGGCTCAATTATAAAAATACAGAAAGGAGAAAAATCTGCCTGTAAATTCCTGGCAAACCGCTCTCCTTCTGTAAGAGGTGAATATTTAGAATGAAGATAAATCCCGTCAAAACTGCAGGTTAATTCTCCGTTTCTGCTTTTTTCAAAAACAATTTTACTGGCAGAGGAAAGCAATGATTCCTTTTTCATTTGAGCAGACTCCGGCAGTAAGGAACGTAGTTGCCTTTGCAGCTTCCTTTGACAAAAGATCTGTAAGACTTCGTGAAATGTGATATGCTAAAAGCTGTTCATCTTCTTCGTCTTTTGCAAAAAGTACAACTTTAATTTCTCCGTCTTTTCCGGTAAAACTTGAATTTGGTTTTCTGAAAAGCTGATTTGTAATAATCTGTGCTGAATTTGTGACTGACTGGATTACAAGAGATTTCAATTCATCACCTGGAATTTCAATTCCGGCAATGTCAGTTTCGATTCCTGTTTTTAATGACAGAATATAAAGCCTTCCGTCAGATAATTCCAGACCTTTCTGTGTGTTTTCAGAAAATTTTGCTAAAATTTTAGCTTCCTGATTCTGAAATTCAACAATGTTCTTAAGCATTACAGCCGTTTCAGACGCTTCACCCAGATTTATATCATCATCTTCTTCTAATTCAATAAGTACAAAAATCAGAGGATTTTCCTTGTCCTTGAAGGGTAGAAAGAAAATTTTATTGATTGAGTTGTATATGTCGTCTTCAAATAAACCGTCAAATTTATCAAGTTCATTGAAATCCCGGGAAAAACACTGCCATTCAAAGGCTTTTGAAAGGGTATTGTCCCAGAATTCTTTGGTTTCGATAAGAAGGGCAATTCCTTTTGCACTGAATCCAAAACTGTCCGTTGCATAATAGAATTCGCCTTCACTTGTCTGACATGGACGCAGAATTGCTGAGCGGATAAATCCAGAGCGTTTTGCCCATTTTGTGAATTCCGGCGTTACATCTGCAAGAATCCGCTGTGCTTTCTGGAGAAGACCTGTTTTTTCTGATTCATTTGTTTCAATTGTTTCCATTAGTCAAGCCCAAGTTCCTTGAACAATTTCTTGTAAGTTTCAAACTGTTCTGACTGTGCGAATTCAGCAATTTTTTCTTCAGGAAGATTTTCCAAAAGCTGATCCATGTAAGAAAGAACTGATTTAATTTCTTTCTGAAGTTCACTTGGAATAGTTGAGTTTGGATTTGTATCAAGTCCTGCATCAGAAGCAAGATAATTGATATTTTCGGCAGTAAGAGATTCGTTAATACTTTTATCTTCTGCCATAAGACGGTCAAGCTCATTTTCTGAAATTGCAACACTGTCTTCAACAGGTTCTTCATTTTCAATTACTTCAACTGGTTCTGAATCCGATACACTTTCTGCACATTCTGATTCTTCAGCTTCATCAAAAATAAACGGTTCATCGATTGGAGCATTTTCTTCATCAGAAACTTCATTTGCAGCTTTTTCCGATGCTTCTTCAACAGAGTCTGCTTCAGACAAAGTCGGTTCATCATCTTCAAAAGAGAAATTATCGAGATCTAAATCAGAAGAATCATTACCGGATTCTTCAAGAAGGTTTTCTTCGCTTGATTCTACAAGAATATCATCTGTTTTTGGAACAGAAATTTCTTCTGGAAGTGATTCCTCTGTGTTTTCTTCAGGAATGTCTAAATCTGATTCAATATCATCAAGAACCGGTTCTTCAAGATTTTCATTTGAAAAATCAATTGAATTTTCAGATTCTTCAGCTGGTTCTGCAGCAAAGTCTGTATTTTCTGTAAAATCAGAAGTTTCTGTGCTTTCAGGTGTAGATGGAGCCTGTTCTTCAACAATTTCTACTGAATTGAGAATATTGTCCATTTCATCCAGTGAAAGGGCAATAGTTTCATCTTCTTCTGGGAACAGCATTCTAAAAAGTGGTGGAAGAATTATAAACAATAATAAGAAGAAAATTCCTAAATAACATAAAAT
>NZ_JAZOUG010000219.1:0-15254 GCF_045657965.1 Treponema sp.
AAAGACGGAAATCTTATCGGTCTTGTTGTAACTGCAGCTCTCGGATGGTTTCTGCTTGTCTGTGTAATTTCACTGCAGTGGTTTATACCGCTTTACTTTTTGCAGGAAAATAATAATTTTCAGAAATGCCTTAAAAAGTCATTTATTATTTTTTATGACAATGTCGGTTTTTCAATTGAAATCTTCCTTTACAACATAATACTTTTTGTTTTTTCATGTGTTACTTTCATGATTTTACCGGGACTGAACGGAATCCTGCTTTCTTCAACAAATGCACTTCGTCTTCGTCTGTACAAATATGACTGGATTGAAAAAATGTCAGAAACAGATCCGGATTTTGCAAACAACCGTGATAAACGCAATGAAGTTCCATGGGATGAACTTATTGCCGGTGATATCGAAACTTTAGGACCTAGAAAGCTGGGTTCCTTTATCTTCCCGTGGCGGTAATTGCTAAGATTTTGTTTTCCCGTTAAACTTAAAACATTCTATAAATTTCAGGAGAAACAAAATGAAAAAACTTCTTTCTGCTGCCGCTGCTATTCTGGCATCGGCTTGTATTCTTACCGGCTGTAATGAAAAAGACGGCAAAATCAAAATCGGTATCATTCAGTACGTAGAACATCCGGCTCTTGATAAAAGCTATAAGGGCTTTGTTGATGGTCTTGCTGAAGCCGGCTATATTGACGGTCAGAATATCTCAATTGATTATCAGAATGCACAAAATGAACCGTCAAACTGTGTAACAATCGGTAATAAATTCGTAAACGACAAAGATGATTTAATTCTTGCTATTGCAACTCCAGCTGCTCAGGCTGTTGCAAACCTTACAAAAGACATTCCTATTCTTGTAACTGCTGTTACTGACCCGGAATCAGCAAAACTTGTAAAATCAAACGCAAAGCCGGAAACAAATGTTTCAGGAACATCAGATCTTACACCTGTTGCTGAACAGATTAAACTTCTTAAAAAAATCGTTCCAAATGCAAAAACTGTCGGACTTCTTTACTGTTCTGCAGAAGCAAATTCTATCTTCCAGCTTGGGCTTGCAAAAGCTGCCTGTGATGCAAACGGACTTCAGTATATCGAAAGCTCTGTTTCTGCATCAAATGAAATTCAGCAGGTAACACAGAGCCTTGTCGGTAAAGTAGATGCATTATATGTTCCAACAGACAATATGTTTGCTGCAGGAATCGCAAATGTTGCAATGGTAGCAACTGCTGCAAAACTTCCTGTAATCTGTGGTGAAGAAGGCATGGTTTCTTCAGGCGGTCTTGCAACTTATGGAATTAATTACTATGAACTTGGAAAGCAGACAGCTGTTCAGGCTGTAGCAATTCTCCGCGATGGAAAAAAGCCTGCTGATATGCCGATTGAATATCTTGAAAAGTGCGACCTTTCTGTTAACAAAGAAACAGCCGCTGCAATCGGAATTGAAATTCCAGCTGATTTGTAATTTTTACTAAAAAAACGGGCTGTCCTGGAAGTAATTAAAACTTCGTAAACAGGGCAGCCTTTTTTTTGTCCTATTCAGAATATCTGATTCTTGAAACAAGTTCTGCACACAGCTTTTCTTTCTGTTCTTTTGTTAAGAAAATTTCACTGCTTAAACCTGCAAGTGGAGCTGATGTCGAAGCAATCCAGAACCTGGCATCATCTGCCTGCCTGTCAGGAATACGGCTTTGTTTTAAAACCGGAGCAATTCCTGTAGAGCGGCTTAGTAATTCCTGATTTTCAACTGTGATTAACTGTGATACAAGTTGTGCTGCCGTTTTTGATTTTGAAACCGGAACGGCATAAATTGTCTTTCCTGTAAAATTTCTTGCAGTTGTTTTTTTTGCTGATGGAAAATGAAATGTCGTGAATCTTGAAATTGCGTTCTGTGAAAAATCCCTGTGATTTTCGAGTGACATGAACAGAACTTTTCCCATTTTTGCCTGTGCTAAAGAATCAACATCATTTTTTGTAAATGAAAATGTTCCCGGATGAAGATAACCCAGTTTGTACCAGGAAGAAAGCATTTTAACAGAAGTTATGAGAGGTGAATCCGGATTATCACAAAGAAGTGCTGCAGTTTTTACGGCATCAAAATTTTTACCGCCAGCTTTAAGGATTGAAACAGCCTGATTGTAAGAATCAACCCCTTCAAGTGATTCTGCCATAGCTCCTAAAGTATCTAACAGAATATCATTGTCTTTACCTGCAAAAAATACAGGGTAATCAGTTTTCTTTTTCTGATTCTTTATGAAGCTTTCTATTGCGTGCCATGTTAATTCCTCTGCAAGATTCGAGTCTTTAATTGCGTTTGTTTCTATATCAATTTCAAAATGACTTGAAAGAACCGGCAGAGCTTTTATTTTTTTTGAATCGCTGTCTGTTTTTACAGCCCCGCGCATTGATAAAGTCATATCGGCTGTCAAATCCGGTGAAATTTCTGCCTTTGCTGGTGCAGATTTTACAGCTGCTTCTACTCCATATCCTGAAGTTGTAAGAATAAGGTGCGGTTTTTTAGCTTTTATCTGTGATTCTAAATCTTTTGAAGAATCGTATGTTTCATATTCAAAATCAATTTTCTGATCTGCAGAAATTTTACCCAGCACTGTCTGAAGACCTTTTACCCGTCCTTCATCGATTCCGTAAAAAGCGATTGTCTGTTTTCCTGACGCACTGCAGGCAAAAGACAATAAAGCCAGAATAATAGATAAAGCTGAAAGAAGAAGATTAAATTTCCTTTTAGATTTTTTTAACATGATGAAGCCTCTTAAAAACATTTTTAATTGTCTTATTATCTAAAAAAAAATATCAGATTTCAAGTGATGATTTTGTGAATTAACGGGTGCAAACTTCCGACAATTAAGATATGCGCATTTTATTTTCAATTTGTTTGTTAATTTCATTAAGTTCTTGTATTGCCACAGCTCAGACTGACGATAATTCAATTTATAAACTTCCGGATACTGTTTACGATAAAGATTCCAGTTCATCAAATTTTATGCTGGCAGGAAGTGAAAAAGGACTCTACAAAATAAATGCAAACAGGACAGCAATTCCACTCTGGCAGGGCGGAAAAGTTTCTAAAATTATCCGTACAGAAGAGCGGACTGACTCAGTTATTCAGACAAGATGGTATTTCCTCACAAATCAGGGAATTGTATCTTCAACTGATTTGTCAAATTTTGAATTCCGGAATGAAGGTCTGCCTTTTCTTACCATTAAACAGTATGACGGTACAAACACCAGCTTTTTAAAACAATGCGCACAGTTAAAAGATTTATCAATTCATCCTACAAACAGTTCGATTTTAGTTACTGCCACAAAAGATGCCGTCTTTATTACTTATAACGGCGGCATTTCATGGAAATCTCTCGGCTCTTCTGCTTCTACGGCAGGGATTAAAGCCGTTGCCGTTTGTGATATGAACCGCACCGGAACTGAAAAAACAGGAACGGATTTAGTTGTCTTTATGTCACATCCGATTTACGGCTTTTCTTATTACATGCCTCTTGCAAAAAAGCCTGCATGGAAAGACTGTAACGGCGGTTTTGATAACATGAAATCAATTTCTTATCCGGATGAAATTTCAGATATTCTGCCGGTTGTTTTTTCTGATGAAAACGGTTCACCTGTTACAGAAGTTTTTGTTTCACAGTCATATTTGCCGCGTATTTACAGATTTGACTGGGTTAAAGACCGTGGAGAGCTTTTATATTCAGGTTCTGAGCCTGTTGAAACAATCGACTCCCTTTTCTGGAACGGTTCCAGTCTGCTTTATACAAAAAACGGCGAAGTTGCTGCATATAATCCTGCTACAAAGGCAGCCGGTTCTCTTCCAAATGAATATTTAAAATGGCAGGGGTGTTTTTCTCTTCTTGCACGCGATGATACGCTTTATTCAGTCTGGCTTCCTTCAGAATCAGAAAAAGGAAACGGCATCTCACTGAATGAACTCTGGCTTCTTTATCCGGACGATGTAAATAATAAATATGCTTCAAAAGCGCTTGATAGAAAAGCAATATATGTTTCACCTCACAAGCTGATAACAAAAGCAGGTGTAGAAAAATATAAAAAAACGATTCTCGATAACAAACTTAATGCCATTGTCATCGATATGAAAGATGATTTCGGTGCCCTTCATTATGAACCGACTGATCCGCTTGTAAAACAGAAAGGATATATTTCCCGGTATAAAATTGATCTGGATACATTCGTTCCGGCGATGAAAGAAAATGGAATTTATCTTGTTGCCCGTATTGTTACCTTTAAAGATGAAAGTCTTGCTAAATACGGAAACAGTAAGTATGCAGTCTGGGATAGAACTTTAAATAAAGCCTGGAAAGGAATTCAGGGTTATGAAAAAGTTAAAGATGAAAACGGAAATGAAACAGGCGCTGTAAAAACAAATTATTATGATGAAGTCTGGGTTGATCCTTATTGTCCTGAAGTGTGGGAATATGCTGTTCATATTGCACAGGATTTGATTTCCCAGGGCTTTGATGAAATTCAGTTTGATTATATCCGCTTTCCTACCGACGGAAAAAACATGTCAAATGCACAGTTCCGCTGGCGCAGTGAAGGCATGGACCGGGAAAGTGCTTTAGTTTCCTTTTTACGATATGCCCGTGCAAATATTGATGCTCCGATTGGAATCGACATTTACGGGGCAAACGGGTGGTACCGCTCAGGAGCAAGAACCGGTCAGGATGTTGAACTTCTGGCTGAATATGTTGATGTTGTCTGTCCGATGTTCTATCCGAGCCATTTTGAAAATTCATTCCTTAATTACGCTCCTGTAACAGAGCGTCCTTACCGCGTCTATTACTATGGAACATACAGAAATACAGTAATTGGCCGTAACAAGTTGATTATCCGCCCGTGGGTTCAGGCATTTTATCTGAATGTGCCTTATGACAGAGTTTACTATAATGAAAACTATGTAAGGCAGCAGATTTATGGGGTACGTGACAGTGTGAACCGCGGTTATATGTACTGGAATCAGTCCGGCCGTTATGATGATATTTCTCCTGATGTGGGTGATAAAAAATACCCCGGACCTTCTTATGAAGCTGATTCAAAGTACAGAAAGCCTGCTTTAAGCGGCGGTTCCAGAACGGTAAACACGCCGATGAATGATGAACAGAACCGTTCTTCTTCCGGTGATACAACTGCTTGGGATACAATTCGCGAGCAGGAAAACCGCGATAAAGATAAGTCAGGCTTTCCAAAATTAAGTGATATTTCAAAACTCTGGCAGGCATACAGCGAATCATGACAAATTTAAAATATACGCCCGAAGAACCAATCGCCGCCATTGCGACTGCTCTGGCTCCTGCAGCCCTTGGAATTGTGCGCTGCTCCGGAAAAAACTGTATCGAACTTTTTTCAAAAATTTTCTCCCGGCCGAAGGCACTGCTTGAAGCTGAGGGAAATACAATCGTTTACGGTTGGATAACAGGAATTGATGAAGTATTGGTTTCTGTGTTCCGTTCTCCGAAATCATTTACCGGCGAAGATATGATTGAAATTTCCTGCCACGGCGGGGTTCATGTTGTTCAGAGCATTTACAATCTTCTCCTTGAAAACGGATTTCGTGCTGCAGAAAAGGGAGAATTTACTTTCCGTGCTTACATCAATGGAAAGGCCGACTTAACAAAGGCAGAAGCTGTCCGAGAAATTATCGATTCAAAGACAGATGAAAGTCAGAATCGTGCACTCGGCCGGCTTGCCGGAAATCTTTATGAAACAATTGACGGCGTAAAAAAACATATAATTGATACCCTGGCAGCAATCGAAGTTGAAATTGAATATCCAGAAGACGAAGAAACAATTGCAGATTCTTTTGATTCTTCAGAACTCAAAAAAGCAGAAGAAATTCTGGAGCAGCTTGCTCTTTCCTGGAAAAGCGAAAAAATCTATCAGGACGGGGCGCGGGTTGTTCTTTGCGGCAAAACAAATGCAGGAAAATCTTCGCTGTTTAATGCGCTTTTAAAAGAAGACCGTGCAATCGTCAGTGATATTGAAGGAACAACCCGTGATTTTATCGAAAGCTGGATAGATTTTTCAGGAATTCCTGCCCGTCTTTTTGATACGGCTGGCCTGCGTGAAACAGAAGATGTAATCGAAGCAGTTGGAGTTGAACGTACCCGTGATTTAAGTGAAGAAGCCGACCTGATTCTGTATCTGGTTGATTCAAAAGCGGGACTTACGGAAGATGATAAAGATTTTATCAAATCGCACACCGGCGGAAAAATTCCTTTGATTTTAGTCTGGAACAAGTGCGATACTGCCGGAAAAACTGATTCAGAAGTATTTTTAGTCCCTCAGGTAAATATTTCTGCAAAAAAAGGGACAGGTCTTGGTGAACTAAGTTTTCTTGTAAAAAAAATCCTTTCAGTTTCAGAAAAATCAGAACGGAGCGGCACAGGGCTTGGCTCAGAAAGGCAGAAGGTGAGTGTAGAAAAAGCTCTTGAAAGTGTAAGACATGCACTTTCACTTACAGAAGATTATGCTCTTGATGCCGTTGTTCAGGACCTTGAGGACAGTCTGGATGCTCTTGGTGAAGTGACCGGCGATGTTACTCCGGAAGATGTTCTGGATTCAATTTTCAGTCATTTCTGTGTCGGAAAATAATCTCTAAAATATCAAATTATATAATATTTTTGAGAGCGTTTTTCTAAAAAAAATTGATTACAACAGGCAAAGTTAAAAACTAGAGTTGCGAAACCGGGTTTTGTCTGCTAAAATATTACAGTTAAAGAGAGGTTTGCAATAGTGTCTTTAAATAAAAAATTAAGCGTTTTTGCTGCTATTGTTCTCGGTTTTTCGTGTACATTCACGGTCTTTGCACAGGCAAACGAGACAATTAGTGCTGTTTACAAACAGATTGATGAAGCTGTAGCTGCAAAAAATTCTGAAGCTATTTCGTCAATTTTAAAACAAAACCGGCAGTCTCAGTATTATCCTATGATTGAGGCCTATACCCTTAAAAAAACAAGGCTTCTTATCATTTCAGATGAACTTGAAGTTGCTCGCCAGACTTCACTGGCTGTTATCGACAACAATCTTGAAAATTTCGATGCTGTAGAACTTTATTCTTATATTGATAAAGCAATACTTAATCAGCAGGCTGCAAATCAGGCTTTGGAAAACCGCAAACGGCTTGAAGCTGAACGTATTGCTGCCCTTAACGCAAAATCTAAGGCAAAACTTGAAAGCCGCGGTAACTATCAGATTGTAAATACTGCTTCAGGTCAGGAAGTTTATGTAAATGAACAGCAGGCTTCTTTCTCTTCAAAAATCTGGACTGTAAAACTTGGTCTGGCAGATGTTGTTTATCAGAAAGTTACAGATCCTGATTATTCAAGCCTTAAATATGGTCTTGCTTTTGGTGCTACAATTTTCCGTCCTTCTGAAAGATTTGTTATTGGTGCAGATATTTTTGCTGATGCAAATATCGTCACTTTAATGTCAGAAGGCGGGGATGAAGAAGCTATAGCACAAAAAAAGAAGGATAATAAAGATTTTGATAAACCTCAGGAATTCTTTTTTTCTGTCCGGCTTGTACCGGAACTGGCATTTGCTGACATCAGCAAAAATCTGTTTTTCCGTGCTGGTGTTGCAGCTCATGCTCTGGCTTCAAATGACCAGCAGATTACAAATTCTACAAAAACTTTCATTTCACCTGTTTTAGGTCTTGCACTTGATAATATTTCTTTAGGCGAATCACAGTTCAGACTTTTTGCTGATTATGATTTGGGACACTTATTTAAAGATGATATTAAATTTGCTGCAGAATTCGGAACATCGCTTCTCCTTCCTGTAGCTGTTAATGACAAAACAAAATTCGGAGTTGAAATTGGCTTCCAGGATCTTCTTCTCATGAAAGATGAAGGTATGGAGAATCGAGCAAAATTCACATTTGCAATTGGAGTTGGCAATGTTACAAAATAAAAAAAGTTTATTAGTTGTTCTTTTTTGTTTTTTGGCTGCGACATTTGTTTTTGCACAGTCAACATCAGATTTAACCAAGCGTTATCTTCAAAAGGCTGATGATCAGTACACAAACATGCAGTATGAAGAAGCTTTTAAAACTATTAACGCCTGTCTTCGTTTTTCACAGAATGCAGATGAAGTTCCAGGAAATGTTTATCTTCTCGCAACTCAAATCTACACAAAGCTGCTTGATAAAATGACTAAAACAAAAGATTTTACTCTTTTTGATGATGTGATGATGAATCTTCAGACATATCCTGCACTTAATGAAGCTCAGGTTCAAAAATATGTAAAAAAGATTCAGACCATGCAGTCAGACATGAAAGAAGCTGCCCGTGATGCAAAAAATCAGGAAATGCTTGAAAAGGTCTCAGCAAATCAGCAGGCAAGTCAGGAAGAAATCCTTAAATCTATCAATGAAAGCAATGAAAACATGGTTAATTCTATTTCTGACAAAATGAATCAGTCTAATACTAATTTGATTCAGGGTGTCACAAACTCAATGAATACAACCATCGACAAAATGGACAAGCGTTCTAATAAAACCCTCTGGATTATTGCAATTGGTGCCGGTGTTATCTTTGTTATCGTTTTCCTGCTTGTATTCCTTGGAATTCGTGCTTCTGCCAGAGCTTCTGCTTTACATTCAGAACAGCTTGATTCAACACTTAAACTTATTGCCGGTATGCAGCAGACAAACAACCAGCTTCTGCTTGGCGGAGTTACTGATTTAAACGGTATGGGACTTAAATCTGCCGGAAGTTCACGCTGGGGTGTAGATGCACTTCCTGCTCCAGAAATGAGTGATGATGAAAAGGCAGAACTTAAACAGCTTGTAATTGACTGCGAAAAGCTTGGCTCAGAAATTGATGCTGTTACAAAACGAAAGAACAATTCTAAAAACGTTTCAGAACTTGTTTACAAACTTGCAATGCAGCTTGGCCTGAATCAGAATTCTTCAATGGTTTATTTTGCTGCTGCAATGGTTTACGATGCAGGTTTCCTTGCTGTTCCTGAAGAACTTCTCGAAGCAGAAAGCCTTTCTGATGAACAGCGTGAACAGCTTCGTGATCATGTTAAACAGTATGAACAGTATCTTGGATTTGTCCCGCGTAAATACTGGCAGATTTTTGAAGAAGCTGCTAAATATCATCATGAAAATATGGACGGAAGCGGTTATGAAGGCCTTGAAGGCGAAAATATTCCTCAGATTGCACGTCTTATTCATGTTGCAGAAAGTTACAACTCGCTTATCAGCCGCCGTAACTATAAGCAGATTATGGATAAAGAAACAGCAATCGAAGAACTGCTTTCTAAACCTGAACTCTACGATGTTGATGTTGTAAAAGTTCTGGATGCAATTCTGTAATTAAAATTTTCAGATATGAACGATAAGATACCTGCGGTTTTGCAGGTATCTTTTTTTTTATTCAGTATATTGTTATAATTAAAAAATATTTTTGAGGTGGGAATATGTGTGGAATAGTAGGATATGTTGGTTCTAAACAGGCAACCCCTGTTCTTATAAATGGTCTTAAAAAACTTGAATACCGCGGTTATGATTCAGCAGGAATTGCAGTTCTTTCTGAGTCCAGCGATGAAATCTTAGTACGAAAATCAAAAGGAGCACTTAAGTTTCTTGAAGAAAAAATTGCTGACGAAGTAATTAAAGGCTCTGTCGGAATCGGTCATACCCGCTGGGCAACTCACGGCGAGCCGAGCGACTTAAACTCTCACCCGCACACAAATGTTTCCGGCACAATTGCTGTCGTTCATAACGGCATTATCGAAAACTATGCAAAGCTTAAAGCGTGGCTTCAGGATCAGGGCGTAGTTTTTAAAAGCCAGACCGACACTGAAGTAATTGCGCATTTAATCAATTATTTTTACGAAAAAACAGGCGAAATATTTAAGGCAGTTCTTGAAACTCTGCACCGCCTTGAAGGAAGTTATGCTCTTGGTGTTGTCTGTACAAAATATCCTGACCGCCTGATTGCTGCACGAAAAGAAAGTCCTCTTATTGTTGGGGTAGGTGACGGCGAAAACTTTATTGCTTCTGATGTTCCGCCCGTCCTTGAATACACACGCGAAGTTTACTATCTCGAACAGAATGAACTTGCCGTTCTTTACAATGACCACGTAGATTTATTCGATTCAGAGGGAAATAAAGTCGTCAGAAAGCCTTCTCATGTTGACTGGGATTTATCAAGTGCCGAAAAGGGTGGTTATGCTCACTTTATGCTTAAAGAAATCCACGAGCAGGCAAAAGCATTCACTGATACTCTCCGTCCGCGACTTGTTTATGAAGGAACGGAACCTTCTGACATTCAGTTTGACGAAATTGATTTTAATTCAGACTGGAAGGAAGCCGGCCGCATCGTAATTACTGCCTGCGGTACTGCTTATCATGCAGGCGTTGTCGGAAAATATGCCTTCGAAAAATTTGCACGTATTCCGGTTTCTGTTGATGTTGCTTCTGAATTCCGCTACAGAAATCCGATTCTTAACAAAAACGACATCTTTATCGTAATTTCTCAGTCCGGAGAAACAGCCGACACCCTTGCAGCCCTTCGCCTTGCAAAACAGACGGGAGCAAAAGTCATTGCAATCACAAACTGTGTAGGTTCAACTGTAAGCCGTGAAGCTGACGAAGTAATTTATACATGGGCAGGTCCTGAAATTGCAGTAGCTTCAACAAAGGCTTACACAACTCAGCTTATGTGCCTTTACCTTCTTGCTGTAAAACTCGGAAAGGAAAGGGGAACTCTTTCTTCAGATGAATACAAAAATCTTATTTCTGAAATTGCTTTAATTCCAGAAAAAGCACAGCAGATTGTAGAAAATCAGACAGAAATTCAGAAATTCGCTTCAAAACAGTTCAATAAATCAAAGATTTTCTACATCGGCCGACAGTTTGATTCAGCCTCTTCTCTGGAAAGCGCATTAAAACTTAAAGAAGTAAGCTACATGCACTGCGAAGCTTTTGCTGCAGGCGAGCTCAAACACGGACCGATTGCACTTGTTGATTCAGACACACTTGTTGTAGCAATTGCAACCGATCCTGAACTTTACGAAAAACTTGCTTCAAACATTGTCGAAGTAAAAAGCCGCGGGGCAGTTACAATGGCAATTACTTTAGACAAAACAGGAGCTTTCAACAGCTGCTGCAACGAAGTTATTACAATCCCGGAAACTAATCCGGCTTTAGCTTCAATGCTTTCAATTATTCCGGCCCAGCTTTTTGCTTATTACTGTTCAATTCTGCGCGGAAACGACCCTGATAAACCGCGGAACCTTGCAAAGAGCGTAACTGTTGAGTAGGAGAAAATATGCGTATTCTTTGTCTTGGTGACAGCATTATGCAGTACAACGATTTTTCTGCCTTTCCTCAGACCGGCTGGGTGCAGGAATTGGCACGCTTTTTCCCGGAAACAACAGAATGGCTTAATTTTGCCCGTAACGGCCGCAGTACAAAGTCATTTATAGACGAAGGAAGATTTGCACGCGTTATGAAAGAAGCTGAAGAGGGTGATTTTGCTTTAATTCAGTTTGCACATAATGACGAAAAGTCTGCTGATCCTGCTCGATACACCAGCGCAGAAAAAGGCTGTGCTTTCCGTAAAAACCTTTCTTTTTTTGTGCGAGAACTTCGCTCAAAAGGAGTAAAACCAGTTCTTTTAACCCCAATGGCACGGCGCATGTTCGAAAACGGAAAAATAAAAAACAGCCACGGGCAGTACCCGCAGGCTATAATCGAAACTGCGGCGGAAGAAAATGTTCCGTGCATAGACATGACAGCTCTTACTATGAACCTGCTTTCAGCTGAAGGAGAAGAAAAATCACGCCGTTTTTACATGAACTTTGATTCCGCTCTTTATGAAAACTTTCCTGAAGGCCGCAGTGATAACAGTCATTTACGGCCTGAAGGGGCACATGCTTTTTCAAGACTTGCAGCTGCAGAAATCAAAAAAATTGCAGAAAAGTTTCCTGAGTACAAAGAATTGTCTGATTTCTGCATGAGTAACTGCGGCGGCCGGTTCCTTGAAGTCAGCGGAGAAAATTCAGAAATCGACGACGAATTTACAGTTTTTCAAAAATAAATTTAAATCTTTGTAAGTTCAAGAAGTTTTTCGTACAGCTCTTTTGCAGCTTCATTTTTAGAAATTTTACCGTTAGTGTATTCAAGAACAAGGTTTGCAAAAGTGCTGTTAAGATCCTTGTTTTCCATAATCGGGAGCATAGGGTTTATGTTTCCTCTGTTGAATCTGATTTTCATGAGAGAAGTATACTGAAGTTCTTCGAGTGCCTGACCTTTCATTAAAGCTGTAAGGCTTTTGTTGCTGGCAGGAACACCTTTATCACATTTCTGAAGAAGAGCCATTTCTGAATTATTAAGCAGAAAGTTTATGAGTTCGGCAGCCTGTTCTGGATTTTTGGAATCTTTTTTGAGTGCATACATTGAGACAGGTTTCAAATACCAGCCTGTTTCACTAGCACCGTTTGCAGTAATAAAATTACCGAGAACTCCTTTGCCGCCAATTGATTCAAATGTTTTTGCAAGAGTTCCCGCTTCGTTACACCATGCCACAGCGCCTGCAATTTTTTTGTTCGAAAGTGATTTTGACGTAAAATTCTGAATCTCCGGGGATAAAACATGTTCTTTTATGAGTTGTTTTGAAAAATCAAGAATTTCTGCAGTTTCTGATTCTGTTATATTAAGATGATGATTGTCGGCAAAGACTTTTTTTGAGTGAGCCTGCTCAAACCATGCTACTGCAAGAAGAAAACTGTGCTTTGCATTTGCTCCAAGAAGGTATTGGTTCTGAGGTTTGAGAATTTCTGCATATTTAAATAAAGTATCCCAGGTAGACGGAATCTGAAATGAATTTTTATCGAGTACAGATTTGTTAAAAATCGGAATTATGGTATTGAAAGCTATTGGTACAGCATTCAGTTTTCCGTTAATTGTGCCGTATTCTAAGTCTGTAAGGGTATAATTGTGAAATTCGATTATGTCTTTAAACTCGTTGAGATCATAAAAACCGTTCCCGTCTGGAGAATATTTTGAAAGCCAGTCAAAATTAATCTGCATTACATCTGTGGACGAGCCGTCATAAAAGCTTTTTTCGAAAGCCTCTTCATAACCCTTCCAGACTGCATATTTTGGAGTTACTTTAATTTCTGGTCTGATTTTTTGAAATTCTTCGATGCCTTTGAGAGTATATTCATGCCGCGGTTCGTTTCCCCACCAGGAAAAACTTATTTCAGCAGTATCTGAACCTGATTTTGCCGTGCAGGAGGTAAGCAGAAGGGGAGTGCCAATAAAAAGAAGTGGAATAATTTTATTTTTCAGCTTTAATTTCATCTTTCATCTCCAGAAAAAGTTCTACAACTTCAGGATCAAAGTGCTGACCTGCTTCATTTTTTATGAGCTCAAAGGCATCATCATAAGGCATCGGCTTTTTATAGCAGCGTTCTGAAACCAGAGCATCAAAAACATCAGCAACAGCCATGATTCTTGCGCACAGTGGAATTTCTGTTCCTTTTTTGCCTGTCGGATAGCCTTTGCCGTTCCATTTTTCGTGATGGAAATATGCAATGTCGGCAGCAATATCAACGTACTCAATATCTTCAACACCGCCTAAAATTTCGTAGACAATTTTACTGCCTGCAGCAGCATGTGTTTTCATAATTTCAAATTCGTCGTCAGTAAGCTTACCCGGTTTGTTAAGAATTGTATCTGAAATTACGATTTTACCGATATCATGCATTGGAGCTGCCCGTGTTACAAAATCAATGTAGCGGTCTGTAAGAGCTTCCGGCCATTTATTGTGTTTTTTAGCCTGCAGAAGAATGAGATTTACAAGGTGGCTTGTGCGTTTGACATGCTGACCTGTTTCTCCGCTTCTGCTTTCAACTAAATCTGCAATACCCATGACAGTGTTGTTCTGAATTTCTGATATGCGGATTTCATTTACATCTGATTTAAATTTTAAGAATTGATTGTCAGATTCAAGACTTGTTAGAGCCCTGTGACTGTGAAGAATACTTACAATGATTGAAAAAATCATAAGGATAAAGGATGCAAAACATATGATTCGGGTTTTAATGAGATAAGCCGTAAGTTCTGCCTTTGAATCGGCAATGTAATTTTTTGACAGGGCAGAAAGTTCGTCAATACTGGCATTTACTCTGTCCATCAGAGGAATAATGTAGGAATCGGTAAAATTTTGAATGGCTTCGTAACTTTCGTTTCCTTTCATTGAAAGAAGAGCTGCGTTATAGTTGAGATAATTCAGGACGTCATCATTAACACTTCTGAAAAGAGCATACCGTTCAGTTTTTTCTGGAATTGTATACATCAGTTCTCCGTGGTGTATGATTTGACTACGGATTTCAAGCTCAGTTTTTGTCAGTTTTTCTTTTGTTTCAGCTTCTGCAGCTTTATCTGAATAAAGTTCTGAAACCATATCGTATTCGTATTTGTACAGGAGACTGCGGATCTGTTCGACATCTTCTTCGACTTCAAAAACCTGCTCGACCAGAACATTAAACATTGAAGTCTGAATGTCAAGGCAGTATCGCAGATACAAAATTACAGAAAGTCCAACCAGTTCGGAAAGTATTATAACAAATAGTGTATATGCAGAAATTCGCTTCCTCATGCTTAATATTATATCACGCTTTTTCTAAATTGCATGTTTTTAGTTATGTGTAAGCTGATTTGCAGATTGGACCATACAGCGCTTCGCTCGTTTGGCCTATTGGAAGTTTATTTAAGTGTAATTTCTCACTTCGTTACGAAATTACTGGGCCATCTTGGATTTGAACCAAGGACCAAAGGATTATGAGTCCTCTGCTCTAACCGCTGAGCTAATCTCCCAAATAAAAGTGATATCATTCTAGCGTATTTTTGAAATTTACGTCAAGCTAGTTATCATCATAAAACTACAGAATATGCTTTTTTAGAATAAGAGGTTCAAATGAAACAAGAAATTGTGCAGACGAGGGAAAGCGACGTAGAAAGGGCCGCGGAATCCCTTTGCTCAAAATTGAAGAAACCGCTTTCTTCCTATGCAATCGTGATATTCTTCGCGGGTTCAAAGTATGATTTTCCAAGACTCTCGGAGATTTTGCACGAGAAATTTCCGAAGGCGGAGGTGATTGGGGCGACGACCGCAGGCGAAATAACACAGGACGGATTTACGAAGGATACTGTTGTCCTGAATGCTTTGGACACGAGCGGCGGCTACACCCAGTGCAAG
>NZ_JAZOUG010000220.1:0-7820 GCF_045657965.1 Treponema sp.
CCGCCTGCACCGAAGTCATTTGAGCGGCGGATCATGTGGCTTACTTCAGGATTGCGGAAAAGACGCTGAATCTTTCGTTCTTCAACGGCGTTTCCTTTCTGAACTTCAGCAGCGGCAGTTGTGACAGATTTTTCAGTGTGAACTTTTGAAGAACCTGTAGCACCGCCGATACCGTCACGGCCTGTTCCACCACCAAGAAGGATGATGATGTCTCCAGCCTCTGGAGTTTCGCGCATTACAGTCTTGTAAGGGCTTGCTGCGATTACGGCACCAAGCTCCATTCGTTTTGCAACAAATCCCGGGTGATAGATTTCTGTTACCTGACCTGTAGTCAAGCCAATCTGATTTCCGTAAGAAGAAAATCCCTGGGCAGCTTCTCGGCAGATTTTCATCTGAGGAAGTTTTCCGTGCAGAGTTTCGCTCAAAGGAACAGTCGGATCTCCCGCACCTGTTACACGCATTGACTGGTAAACCCAGCTTCGGCCTGAAAGAGGATCGCGGATTGCGCCGCCGATACAGGTTGCAGCGCCACCAAAAGGCTCGATTTCTGTCGGATGGTTGTGTGTTTCGTTTTTGAACTGCAAAAGCCACTGCTCAACTTCTTCTTTGCCTTCCGGAAGAGGATTTCCCTTTTCGTCAGTTGTGTAGTGAACGTCGATGAAGATTGAGCAGGCGTTATTTTCTTCGCTTACTTCCATGTCGTCGAGCATACCGTGCTTGCGGAGATATTTGCCGCCGATTGTAGCCATGTCCATGAGAGTGAGAGGCTTGTCCTTTCGTTTCGCATAGATGTCTGTGTGCATGGCCTCGTAATTTTTGAGGGATTCTTTGAAAAGTTTGGCGTAAGGGCCTTTTTCGATTTTGATGTCTTTAAGGACAGTATTGAAAGTGGTGTGACGGCAGTGGTCAGACCAGTAAGTATCGAGAACACGGATTTCAGTTTCGGTCGGGTCACGCTGAATCGACTTAAAGTATTTCTGAAGGAACTGAATGTCAGCCAAGTCCATAGCCAGACCCATTTTTGCGCGGTAAGCATCGAGTTCTTTTTTGCCGAGCGAGATAAATCCTTCGACAACAGGAATGTCAGCCGGAACATCGACCTTCATTTCAAGAGTTTCAGGAATTTCAGATTTAGCAAGGCGTGAATCAACAGGGTTAATAAGATATTTCTGAATACGGGTAACTTCATCAGCAGATACATTGCCGGAAAGGATGACCATTTTGGCACATCGGACTCGCGGTGGCTCAGTTCCGACAGTGGCCGTAGAACGCATAGACTCGCGAAGGAGGGAAAGACACTGTTCGGCAGAATCAGCGCGCTGGTCGTACTGACCCGGCAGATATTCCCAGATAATCACAGTGTCGGCGGGGTCGGTTGCAAGCTCCGTGTAGACGACAGAATCACTCTGAGGCTCAGAGAAGATTCGCAATGCCGCCATCTTAGAGACATCTTCAGAAGTGTTCTCGATGTCATAGCGGTTGAAATAACGCACTCCCTTTACAGAAGAAATGCCCAAAAATCCATTGATTTCACCCAAAATGCTGGCAGCCTCACTCTGGAAGCCGCTCTTGCGTTCTACATAAATACGAAACATTTCTATATTTTAGTGATTTGCAAGGTTTTTTGGAAGATATGCCACTAAACGCTTTCTGCAGATAAATTTATAACTTTCTTAAAACTTAATCTCTCCTTTTAAAATCACTGATGATAAATCTTTGTATTTTCCGTAATTACCCTGCTTTTCTTTTCCTTCATTGTAAAACATTGCTGAAAGTTTTGCTGAAAAATTATCTGTAAAGGCATATTTTAACCCCGGATTAATGACTGAATCAAAATCGTTCAAACCAACAATACACGAAAAATCTGTTTCTAAATTTCCGCCAAAAAATGTCCGGCTTATACTTAAAGTAGCTTCGTGTTCATATTTTCTGCGTTCCAGAAAATCCAGATTTCCATATATTGAATCAAGAAAATACTGTGCTGTAACAGTCCAGTCTCCTTTCATCCAGTCTAAACCAAAGAGAGCTGTAAATTCATTGTGTTTTTCTGTTTCAAAAGTCACTGTAGAAAATTTTTTTTCAGGGAAAAATGCTCCCTCAAGCCGCACGGTGATATCTTTAACTGGAATGGAAGAGTCAAAACCGAACATCGTCATCCGCTTATATTCACCGTTTAAAGTAATTTTTCCCTCTGCAGAAACTTCTAAATGCTGGAATGGTATATCGTCAAATCCATAAAAGGCATACAGGGAAAAATCTGCAAAAGGCAGAAATGTACCGATTCTTAAAGCATATTCACAGTTTTTAATATTCCGCTCAGGGATTTCCATTTTTCCAACAGAAATTCCTTTTTCTAAAACTTCTCCGAAAAGCACTTTATTCATAATGCTGCCTTCCTTTAGAGGAAGAAGTGCCGGTGTAAAGAACGGAATAAAATAAGCATCGACCAGAAATTTTGATCCGTTCAATGAAAATTTAACCGCTTCAATTCCCTGTTTCTGATCAACAATTTTATCTGATGAAATAACTGTATAATCTGCCGGACAAAGCACATTCGTTACTTCAAGACCGTCGGCAGCCCCCCAGGTTGAAATCTGCCGTCCTATTTTAAAAGCCCAGAATTCCCCTTCATAAATGTAATAAGTCTCTTTCAAACTGGCAGAAACTGATTCTGCTTTGTCATCTGTTCTGTTTACAGCATCAAAACTCACTTTTCCATCAAATAAAAAGCTGCTGCTTTCAAAAAATCCTTTTAACTGGCTTTGTGCAGTAAGATTTCCGACAGTAAAGTCACCGCTGTACTGTGTGTACCATAAGCCCGCTCCTGCTTCTGTAGAAAGGGAAGCCGAAAAATCAAGATTTTCAAAAGCAGTACTCTGTGCTAAGACGGAAAAAGAGATGAAAATTACGGAGAAAACAATAAAAACCTTCTTTTTCATCGTATATTTCCGCGTTCAAGGGCTGCAACTGTAAAAATATTGTCACTTATTTCTTTATCAAAGGCGATTTGAGTACGGGTCAAAACCGTGAAATGTTCTGTCTGCACATTTTTCATCGTCATTTTGGAGCATGTGTAATAACTATCGATTTTAGAAATATCTTCACAGCTGAGAATTCTGTGCAGTTTATTCTGCCGGTCAAAGAATTCAGCTTTGCGCATCATAAAATCTTCACATCCAATCCAGATAATTCTCTTCGGCTCCTTTTTTGAAGAATCTTTTCGTACAGCATTGATTTTATAACATTCAACACCGTCAAGATTTTCAATTCCTGAAAGCGTATAATTTTCTTCGTCTAAATCAAGCTCATCCATATCACTGTAAGTAAAATCAGTTCCCATAAAATCCCCTTCACTTTCAGAAGAACTGATTCGCCTCGTCTTTTTCATGGCAGGCATATAAAGCCAGTTGTCGCTGTCTTTTTTACTTCCATCTGATTTTTTCGAATATTCAATACTCAGATAAGCAACGCCTGAAACATCTTTTGGAGTCAGAAACACAATTACACTCTTTTTTTCATTTCCAAAATCTTTTTCTTTCATTAAGACTTCACGGACTCTTTTACTTCCCTTTTTATTCACAATTTCCATGGTTGCTCTAGATTCAGATGATTTTGAATTATCCAGCTCCTTAGATTTTTTCATAATGTCATAACCGCTCAGATTTTGAGCCGAAATTAAAGCACATGCAAAAACAGCAGATACTACTGAAATTAATTTTTTCATAAATTTTCCTCCTTTTTTCCACCAAACGCTTTTACAACCAGAATCAGCACAGGTGTAAGCGTGTAATCAGCAACTAAAGCACCAAAAAGCCCGATTATTGAAAGATAGCCGATTCTTGCAAAACACGGCAAAATACTGAATGCAAGAACGGCAAACATGCTGCACAAAATCACTGTGGTCATGCCCATTGTTTTTCCGATTTCACGGAAAGTTGCCAGAATTGAACTGGTGTAACTTCCATTTTTCTCAAACTGAAATTTTACATGATTATTAAAGTGAATTGTATCATCGACAGCGATTCCTAAAATCATAGGCATAACAAGCATTGTAATCATATCAAGCGGAATTTTTAAAAAGCCCATAACTCCGCCAATCAGGATTACAGGTGCAACATTCGGAACCATGCCGATTAATCCGGTTTTTACAGAACCAAATGCCAGAATCATCAGAATCAGGATTAAAAGGAAACTGACTGCAAAAGATTTCAGTTCCGCCCAGACAAGTTTTCCGTTCATTTCAGCAAAATTCGCAACTTCTCCGACAATCGCACAATTGGCATCCGGGAACATCTCCTGGGCAAATCGCTTTGCCTGTGCAATTTCTGCAGCGATTTTTGTTGCATCGTAATTTTTCATCTGAACTTCCATGTAAGTTGTTGAAAAATCTTCTGTTATCTGATTATACAGATCATCCCCGCCGGAAATTTCATACAGAAACAGTTCCTGAGAAAGTAAATCATCATCATCCGGGATTTTATAAAAGGCTTTATCATCAGAATTAAGGGTTCTGTTCATTTCTTTAACTGTTTCGCTGATTGAACTTACACGGAAGCGGGTACCAGAAAGTTTTGTCATTGAAAGGGTACCTAATTTCTTCTGAAGCTCGTCGAGTTTTTTCATATTTTCACTTTTTTTGAAAAAACCTTCTTCACCGCTTTCAATAAAGACATTGTATGAATACATTGAACCAAGTTTATTTTCTGAAATTTCAACCAGGCGCCTTATGTAGTCAACTTTTGTACCCATCATGTCAATCATGTCCATATTAACCTGACTTTTAAAAATTCCCGGAATCATTCCTATAATAACTACAGCTGAAAGTATAAGCACCTTGCGCTTACCATTAATTACAGATTTTCCGCATCTTTCAAAAGCAAGGTCAAGTTTTGTTGCACCGTTTTTATTTTCTTCACTCTGAACAGACCTGTCTTTTCCCAAAGAAAGCAGAGCCGGCAGCAGTGTCATAATGTAAGCGTAGACTGCAAAGACAGCACCTGCTGAAAGTAAACCGGTTCTTCTAAGCGGAACAAGTCCTGAAAAGCTGAAGGAAACCATTCCCGCCATAGTCGTAATTGCAGTAAAAAGAATAGGCCAGCCGCTTTCGCCTACAGAAAGTTCCACGGCCTTTTTGCGGCTGCCGGTTCGTCTGAAAAACATTCTGAACGAATTGATGTAATGAACCGCATAACCGACAGCTAATGCCATTGAAAGCAGAACCGGAAGCATAATCAGCTGTGTATCCATTTTTACTCCAGTCCAGCCTGCAACTCCAAGACTTGAAAGAATAGCAAAGAAAGTTGCAAAAAAAGGTACCAGAACTCCGCGGAGGGAATGAATAAAGATAACCAGAAATAAAATCATTACCAGAAAGCCGATTGCAATGCGCATAACAACTTCACCGGAAATAGCCTGATCCTCTTCATATTCAGTATAAGTAAGACCACACTGTTTAAAACTATATTTCTCTGATTTAAATTCATCGCTTTCAAAAATTTCTCTGGCAGGAACAGCAATTTTTTCTTTAACTTCATCAACTGAATCCCCGTAATCTTCCAGAGAAAGTATAAGCCATGTAGATTTTGCATCATCGCTGACCAGATTATTTACAATAGATTCTTTCTGTAAAAGCCACTGTTTTTTTTCTTCAAGTTCTTCCGGATTAGAAGGAATTCCTTTTTCAAAAGGATTTATAACTTCAAAGCCGTCTTCTGTCCCCTGAGTAACAGATAAATCCATTAAAGAGGTGACATTTTTGGCAAAAGGAACTTCCATTTCAAGCCGTTTTCCCATTCTGCCGATTGCATCTAAAACTTCCGGATCAAAGACATCATCTGCTTCAAAAAGAACTGCAATTCCGTCCGCTGCTCCGAAAATTTCCTTAAAGCGGTCTGTATCAATTTTGATTTTTTCCCAGTCTTCAAAATATTCTGTTTCATTTGTGCCGAGTTTTAAGCTTTTTAAGCCTGCACAACAGAAGGCAGTTAAAATCAAAATTCCAGCCACAAACAGAAACCGGTGCTTTACCTGAAGAACGCCGATTTTTGTAAACCATTCATTGATTTTTGTTATTCTCATAAGTTACGCCTCGATATTCTAAGTTAGACTAAGCTAACCAATACAAGTATGTTATTCTTTAATATTATTTTATGCAAGTAGACAACACGGTTTTAATTCTGATAATTTATTTGACATTATTTTACATAAAGTTTATAGTAACTTTAGTTAGCTATAACTAACTATGACTCATTAGCCACAATAGTCAATCTTTAAGCTTTGCATGGGAATGATGAAAATATCTTCCTCTTGCCATGCAGGGCTTTTTCCTTTCTGGAGGTATTTTTCTCATGTTAAATTCAATCAAAATTGAAAATGTAATCGGACGTGAAATTATAGATTCACGCGGAAATCCTACTGTTGAAGTAGATGTAATTCTTGAAAACGGCGTACTTGGACGCGCTGCAGTTCCAAGCGGCGCTTCAACAGGCGAAAACGAAGCTCTAGAACTCCGTGACGGAGACAAAAAACGTTACGGCGGAAAGGGTGTTCTTAAAGCCGTAGAAAACGTAAATAAAATCATTGCTCCTGCGCTCAAAGGTGACAATGTTTTTGAACAGCGCGCAATCGACCTTAAAATGCTAGCCCTCGACGGTACTCCGACAAAATCAAAACTCGGTGCAAACGCAATTTTAGGCGTTTCTCTTGCAACAGCTCAGGCAGCCGCAAAAGCACTTAACATTCCTCTCTACCGCTACATCGGCGGAGCAAACGCACACGTTCTTCCTGTTCCAATGATGAACATTATCAACGGCGGCGCACACTCAGATGCTCCGATTGCCTTCCAGGAATTCATGATTCGTCCGGTCGGCGCAAAATCAGAACGCGAAGCAATCCGTATGGGTGCAGAAGTTTTCCACGCTCTTGCAAAACTTCTCAAAGGTCGCGGACTTTCTACTGCTGTAGGTGACGAAGGAGGCTTTGCTCCAAAGTTCGACGGAATCAATGACGCTTTGGATTCAATCGTTCAGGCAATTAAAGATGCAGGCTACAAACCAGGCGATGATGTAAAAATTGCAATGGACTGTGCAGCTTCTGAATTCTCAGTCGAGAAAAACGGCAAATTCTACTACAACTACAAGCAGCTTTCTAACGGAACTCCAAAAGATCCTAACGGAAAGGAATTGAGCGACGACGAGCAGATTACATACCTTGAAGAACTCATCACAAAATATCCGATTGACTCAATTGAAGACGGCTTAGACGAAAACGACTGGGAAGGCTGGAAAAAGCTTACTGCAAAAATCGGAAACCGCTGCCAGCTTGTAGGTGATGACCTTTTTGTAACAAACGTAAAATTCCTCGAAAAGGGAATCAAAGAAGGAGCAGGAAACGCAATCCTCATCAAAGTAAACCAGATTGGCTCACTCACAGAAACTCTTGAAGCAATCGAAATGGCTCACCGTCACGGCTACACAACCGTTACAAGCCACCGCTCAGGCGAAACAGAAGACACAACAATTGCAGACATTGCAGTTGCAACAAACTCTGGTCAGATTAAAACTGGTTCAATGAGCCGAACAGACCGCATGGCTAAATACAACCAGCTCATCAGAATCGAAGAAGAACTCGGAGAAACTGCAGTTTACGGATATAAAAAACTCAGGTAAGTTTTTGTCTTTAAAAAATCAGGGGTGCCCGTTCTTTGAAGTGCACCCCTAAAGTTGGACAAATAAAATTCAATTTTAGGAGGTGCATTTTTTATGCCCAAATACTCAGAAGAGTTCAAGATAAAAGTTGTAAATGCTTATTTATCAAATGAA
>NZ_JAZOUG010000221.1:0-4953 GCF_045657965.1 Treponema sp.
TGTCTTTAAAAATAACTCTTGATAAAAAATCAACTGTATTTTATATTCGAATTAATAACAGTGGCTGTCAGCTGCTTGCGGGATTTACCCGCATTAAAACTTTTTACCGCAGCCTACTGAATTTACAGAAAGGACTTCACACTCTCAAAAAAAACGCAATCAAGCGACTTGCAAGATTGCGTCTCTGTGGAGTTTAATCCCACCAATCGATTTCTTGAACTGACCCCAAAAAGTTAGACACTTTTTGGAGGTTAGAAAATGGGAGTTACAATTCCTTATCCAATTGACTTGAGAGTAAAGGTTTTAGCAGAATACAAGGCAGGAGTTGTCGGTTACAAAACACTTGCAGTCAAATATGGACTGCAGCGAGATACCGTAAGGTATTGGGTTTTGCAACAAAGAGCCGGCAAAGGATTGCCTGTGGAAACCAGAAACGAGATAACCATCGATGAAGAACAGAAGGATATTGAATACTACAAAACAGAAGCAGAATACTGGAAAGCCTACGCAAAGAAACTTGAAGCAATAAGGTTTCCAGAAAGTAAAAAAAAACAGCAATCGAAACTATCAAAGAATTGCATAAAAAAGGATACAGAATAAGTATTCTTTGTAAGATTGCTGGCATAAGTCGGGCAACTTTTTATTATCAGAAAGATAACACAAGGAAAACTGACAAGGACCTTGAAACTCTGGAGATAATAAAAATGCTGCCAGAAAAACAATTACGCTATGCAGGAGCTAAGGTAAAAGCTCATTACCTGAATCTTTTGTTTGGCATAAAAATGAATCATAAAAGGATTTTGAGGGTATCAAATCTGTATGGGATTCATGTAGAAAACCGTGTAAGACGGTTTCCTAAGGGATATTATCAGACTTTGAAGGAGAATGAGGCCAATCTGCCTAAGAATATTCTTAACAGAGACTTTTCTGCAGATAAACCGTTGCAGAAGCTTGTGACAGATATCTCATACTTCAAAATAAAGAATGGATGGTTATTCCTTAGCGCAGTAATGGATTTATTCAACAATGAGATTCTGACATTCAGAATGTCTAATCATGCTGATACAGAACTTGCAGTTGATACAATAAACAGTCTGTGCGACAAATATAATATTTCCAATACGCTGATTCATTCGGATCAGGGAAATACTTATAAAGCGTCAGAGTACAGAAAACTGCTGGAAGAGAAAGGTTTTATCCAGAGCATGAGTCGAGTTGGTAACTGCTGGGACAATGCCTGCATGGAACACTTTTTCGGTACGCTGAAAGCAGAGTCTGGATATTACAATGTTAGTAGACATGGCCTGCTTTCATATCAAATGATGAAAGAACTGATAACAGATTTTATTCAGTTCTATAACAAGGACCGCATACAGAAAAAATTAGGCTGGAAATCTCCAAAGACTTTCAGCCTAAAATGTGCGTAATAACTGTCTAAAAAAATGGGGGCAGTTCATTCTTTTCGTGTGTGGGTAATTGTCTTGTTTTTGCGTTCCTGAACTTTTGGAATTGCTTCTCTAATTTCACGAACTTCCTTAATCTGGCTGATGGTGCTTCCTCTCATGCGTTTTTCTACGTAATCGCCTAAGTCGGTGCAGTAGCTTTTCCTCATGTCTTCCGCAACAATCATCAGCTCATCTGGGGTCTTGTTCCAGAAGTGTTTTGCAAAATACTGCGCCTTATGAAGCCATCCGCAGAACTTTTCTTCAAGGCCATTAAACCATTCGCAAAGACCTTTACCGTCTCTCTTGCTTGCCATAAGCCTTGCATCGTCAAAGTTTATGTCGTCTGCAAAAGTATAAAATGGGGCGGCCTTTGAGTCGTTTGCGTTTCCCGCTCTTTCTGCGAGTTCCTTAGTCTCTCTAAGCATCTGGTCTAAGGCTCTGTCTTTTTCCTTTATCTCCTTGTTTTTCTTTTTAAGTATCTGTACGAACTTGTGAAGGGATTCGGAAGCGTGTTTTCTAGCGTTCGATAAGAAAGTCTCTTTTTTTGTGACTTCTTCCTCGCGCTCTTTTAACTCGTCTTCCTTGTCGCTCAGTTTGTATTCCTTGCGCTTAAAGTCATACTCCTTCTGTTCAACATAAGCGTTATGTTCTTCCTTTGCTTTTTCAAGTTCCTTTGCCGTTTGCGCGTTCTGCTCAGCTTGTTCCTGATTCTCCTTTTCCCATTCAGCATTATCAGCGGATTCTTTTTGAACTTCCTTCAGGTCGTTTGTAAGCCTTTCTGCAAGTGCGTGAACATCATGGTTAAGGTTCGGATTTTTTGAAAGAATGTAGTCTTCCGTTGTAAGATGCTCGCGCTTTTCGTCTTTGTTCTTAATTTCAAAGCCATGTGAGCGTGCTATCTTTTTTAGCCGATTCCTCTGTGTATCAGTCCATTGCTGAAGGTTTGTTACTACGCGCGGTTTTGTGATTTTTTCGCCTTCGGTTTCACCTTCTTTGGTCTGTTCCGTCTGCTCAGGATTTTCTTCAAGCTTTTCAAAACATTTAAGTCGCTCGCTTAGCGGAACTTCTTCAAGCGATGCGTTTTGCTTCCTTCTGCGCGGTTTCTTTCTCAGGCCGTACACTTTTTCTGCGACTTCTGGGTCTACTTCAATATTCAAGATGCCTTGTTCCATTAAAGCACCGTTCATTGAATTCTGAATCTTCTGCCCGCGGTCGCATTTGTACGCAACGGGGATATAATCAAGATGCATGTGGGGCGCACCTTTTATAAATCCGCCTTTCCCGTCACTGCGCATTTCATCCGCGTGGTAATAAGCACCGATTACTACCATGTTCGGATTCTTCTTCTGGAACTCTTCCAGAAATTCCTTGTAAATCTGCTTTCCGACTTCAAGGTCTGGAAAGCCGTCTTCACAATTTCCGATTGTAATTAAAGCTTCGCGAACGGGTACAAGAACTGCGGATTTCTTTACTTTCTCCCAATAAGTATTGAACTGCCGTTCCTTCTTTCTCTGCTTGGAGTTGTATTCCCTGAAAGCTTCGCCAAAAATCTGTTCGTAGGCTTGTTTTGGTGGAATATCAATCCATGTTTCGTGAAGTCCGCCTTTTACGATGTGCTCTTGCTTGTCACAATATTTTGGGTCTCGGATATTGTGTTCGCGACAAGCCTGATAAAGCTTCTTGCGTTTTCTTCCGCTTGAATCAATTCCGTCTTTTTCCATTCCGCCGTTGTGGAAAGATGCCGTGTAGCTTTCGCTCAATGTTGTTCTCCTCGGGCAGGCACTTTCTTTCTGGCAGTTGGAACAAAGGCTCTGGGAGTAGCCTTTGTATCCGTATTACCTTATGTTATGCGCTCAGAGATTTTTCAAGTTCTTCAAGAGTGATTCCCTTTCTGATTTCACTGATTGCGTAACGTACACCTTTTGCAAAGGCTTCATCAGTCTTTGATTTTGATTCGGCCTTTGTACTTGTTTTTTCTGACTTAGGCTTTGCTTTCGGCTTTTCAGTTTTAGCTTCACTCTTAGTTTCTTTTTTCGCTTCAGATTCTGGAGTTGCAGAAACATCGCTCTCTTTCTCAGCGATTTCTTCCTTTCTCTTTTTTCGAATCTGATTGAAAACCTGATTCATACTCAGCTCGTCTTTCTTGATGGCTTCTAACTGCTCAGGGGTAGCTTCCTTCAAAACAACTCTTGTTTTTTCAACGGTCTTGGTAGAAACACCAATTTGCTTTGCAATTATTTCGGATGCCTTTCCTTTTTCGCCAGATGTGTGGCCTTTGCCCTTTTCAAAATTGAAATTGGCAACTGCATCCAAAAGAGCCTGACCGCTTAAGTTTCTACGGTTAATCTGCTCTTTGATTGCAAAAGTCTTGGCTTCTTCGATGTCTGCAAAGTTGTGGATGATACAAGGGATTGTCTTGTTTCCCAAACTTTCCCATGCACACTTTCTTGTGTGGCCGTCAATCAGGATGAATTCTTTTCCACGCTTCCAGATGTGAATCTCATGTCCTGACTTGAAGCCCTCTTCTTTCATCGACTGCTTCATTTTTTCGAGAACATCTTCTTCCATGACCAGAAGTTTCTGGAACTCTGGAATAAGAACAATGTCCTTGATTTTGAGAGTTTTCTTCTCTGAGATTTTCTGAGTAGTATCTTTTACCATGCTGATAATGTCGTTAAGTTTCATATGTTTATCCTTATTTGTTGTTTGTGTTTGTTTTTCACTGACAGTCAGAAAACTTCCGGACTGCCAGTGCCGACTTTTAGGCACTTAGGCTGATTTCTGTAAGCGTTCAACGAATGCCAGAACATCAGATTTCTTGTACTTCCTGCGGCTTCCATCTTTGATTACCTTTTTTCTGAGCCATTCATAACGCTCTGCGGTAAAGAAAGATGATGAAGCGCATCTCAAGAACTCAATTACTTCTTTTTGAAGCATGAGTTCTTCTGTTAATGTTTCTTTTTTCATCTGCGGGTACTCCTCTTGTTGTAAATTTTTTATTTCAAACTGCCATATGCGAGGTTTATGACAGTTTAATTTTTAAGCAATTTTATTTTTGCTTTCACCAGTGCACGGAAGTAATTTTTGATTTTCTGGAAAATCGTCAATGATTGTGTATTCAACTTCTTCGACAGCCAGTTTTTCAAAAATTGGTGCAAAAAGTTTTTCAGAAGTTTCAGCAATAGTCTTTAAGGCTGACTCTTTTTTGATATGATTTGCATAATGGGCAAAAATCTTATCACTTTTGTGTCCGGAACCTATCATACAGATTCTCTGGTCTCCGATTTCTGAAAGTGTTGTCGTACACCATCCATGCCTGAAGCTATGGAAACAAATCTTTTCAGGATCTGAATAACCGATTGATTTCAATGCCTCTCTCATATATTTAGCCCATGCATCAGCATCCATTGGTCTGTCAGCCTTTTTCTTACTGAAGAATACATATGCCGACAAATCCTGCTTCCATGGATTTTTCATTAGCTGCTGTATTATCATATTGCGCAGTTGC
>NZ_JAZOUG010000222.1:0-7704 GCF_045657965.1 Treponema sp.
GATCCGACTTTAATGTATGCAGAAACTCTTTTAATTGCAAACGGAATGAAAGAGCTTATAAAACTTGGCGTAAACCGCACACGACCGTACATGTATTACAATGCAGACACTTTCCCTCAGGAAGATGTTGAAAGCGGAGACTGGGCAAATTCTTTTCCTTCAGGTCACTCAACAATGGCATTTGCCGGTGCAGGTTTTACAGCTTACACTTTCTGTAAATATTTTCCAGATTCAAATTTAAAAATACCTGTCATTGCAGGAAGTTATTCTCTTGCAGTTACTGTTGCAGCCCTGCGTCTTTCCAGCGGAAATCATTTTATGACTGATGTTTTAACTGGAGCTGCAATCGGAAGTGCAGTCGGATTTTTAGTTCCATGGCTTCATACATTCAACACAAAGCACGAGGATTTTAATGTCAGTCTGCTTGCAAACGGTGTATGCGTGGCAGTTAAATATTAAGACAAATTTTCTATAATCAATTTTGCTACAGCCGTTTTTTTAGAACCTGTATCCATTGCCTGCTTTTCGATGTAACGGTGTGCTTCCTGCTCAGTCATAGATTTATTCTGCATCAAAAGCATTTTTGCACGGTTTACAAGACGGATTTCTTCCATTTTTTCTTTGAGCTGTGTTGCCTTGCTGGAAAGAATCTGAACTTTGTACTGAACTGCAATCGCGACTTTTATCATGTTGTAAAAATAAAACTGGTCAAACGGTGTTGTAAGCGTGAGAATTCCATATCCTTCAACTTTATAGCTGATTTCATCAAAATGCTGCAAAGGTGCTAAAAGCAGAACTGTAGAAAGTGAATCAGAAATATCAACTGCAAAGTCCGTACCTTCGCCGTCAGCAAAATCAACAAGGACAATGTTAAAATTCCGCTCACCGCATTTTCGCCGGGCTTCGTTAAAATCATTACAGACAGAAAGCTCAAACAACGGTGGTATTAAAACCGTACTCACAAGAGAAGAAATTTTCGTGTCATGAGTCACAACAAGGACCGAATATGTATCAGATGTCATCTTTTACTGTTTTTAACCCAAAATTTCTTTTATAAATTCACTCTTTTTTGCAGCTTCCCGTGCTTCATCAAGCGTGTCAGGGATTGTTTTATAACTTACAGACTTTGCTTCATTTTTATCAAAAAGATTAAGATTACACGGCTCTCCGGGTTTCAGATTGTTTTTGATTCCGTCAATTGCAGCATGAATGAGCAGAGTGAATGCAATGTAAGGATTACATAAAGGATCAGAAGAACGAATTTCAATTCTTGGCTTTTCCCTGCTTTCCGGAACACGGATAATGGCAGAACGGTTTTGACGGCCCCAGCAGATATATTTTGGTGCCTTTGATTCTCCAAGCCGGTTATAAGAATTCTCTGAAGGATTAAGATAATAGGTAATTTCTTCAATATGTTTAAGAACTCCGGCCAGAATCTGCTCATTTTTTGAAGAATCTGTGCAGGAAATGTTGATATGCATGCCGCTTCCAGGCTTTTCCTGTACAGGCTTAGGAGAAAAATCAGCATAAAGACCGCTTTCTGCTGCCTTTGTACGGACAATCCATTTAAATGTTGAAGCATCATCGGCCGCAGTAAGTGCATCAGAATATTTGAAATCAACTTCATTCTGGCCCGGACCTTCTTCGTGATGACTTGATTCAGGCGTGATTCCCATCTGTTCAAGCGTAAAGCAGATATTTCTCCGGATATTTTCACCTTTGTCCTCAGGTGCAATGTCCATGTAACCTGCATTATCAAAAGGAATTTTTGTCGGCTCACCGTTTTCATCAAGCTTAAACAGGTAAAATTCAAATTCGCTTCCAAAATGAAGGTCAACGCCGCATTCTTCCTTAATTTTTTTAGCGGCAGTTTTTAAGAGGTAACGGCAGTCTTTTTTGTAAGGCTTCCCGTCAGGATAGCGGATATCACAGAAAAGACGGATTACTTTACCAGTGCTTGGACGCCACGGGAGAACAGCAAGTGTCGAAGCATCCGGAAAAAGAAACAGATCAGATTTATTCGGCTCCTCAAAATTATCGACTGCAGATGCATCAAAGCCGATTCCGTTTTCGAAAGCACGCGGGAGTTCACTGGCCATGATTGTGGCATTTTTCTGCTTTCCGGAAATGTCAAAATATGCAAGGCGCACAAATTTAACATCTTCTTCTTTTACATAATCCAAAACATCTTCTTCTGTGTACAACATAGCTTACCCCATTAAAAAAGCCGTAGATTCTGCACAGAGAGTAATCTCGCGTAAAATCTACGGCTCCTTTGTCGTATTTCAAGATTTATATTAGCGGAATTTTTCTAAAATGTCCAGCTGACACCAATTGTAGGCTGAATTCTGAAATATCCGAACAAATCAAAATCAGACTTATCCTGCTCTGTATATTCTTTGTTTTTTGTTCCTTCCCAGGTATAGTTTGTTTCATCTTTGCCAAGACCGGCTATTATATACCTTGCAGAAAGATTTACAAAAAAACCAAAATGCTCGCCGGCTTTATAGCGGACAAAAATATCCGGACCGACATTTATTGTATCAAGTGAAATGGAACGGTCATAATCAGCATCTACCTGCTCCCCGCTCGAATTTGTATAAGTATAACCGGTTTTTTCGTCTGTGAAGACAGAAATATCCATACCTGCCATTAAAGTAAAAGAAATTAAAAAAGTTTCTGTGGGATAAATTGAATAACCGCCTCCAAGGGCAATATTTGTAAAAAA
Organism: Treponema sp.; assembly: GCF_045657965.1. GTDB lineage: Bacteria > Spirochaetota > Spirochaetia > Treponematales > Treponemataceae > Treponema_D. The sequence goes on from NZ_JAZOUG010000222.1 coordinate 2,729, forward strand.
GCCGGTATTGGTATTTGTTCCCTGAAGATTTATATCTTTTGTTAAGGCAGCTCCAAGTGCATAATCAATTTTTGCAGTAAATCCGTTTTCATGACATCCGAGATAAAAACCTTCAATACCCAAACCGAGCTGGTTAATATCGTCTGCATTAGTTTCATCAACACCAATTTTTGAAAAGGAAATCGTTGTACCGACTCCTACATTATTGGTCCAGGATTTAGCAAAAACTGCCAGTGAGAACATTGAAAATACAAAAAAGAGAAAAATTCTTCTCATATTGTCAATTATAATACAATATACCAGAATTTTCTATAAAAGATATTTGATTTTTCTCTAAAAAAAAGTATCATTCTTCAAAATGATAGACATTCAATCTACCCCGGACACGCGGGCCGTTCCGCTTCAGAAAGTCGGCGTTAAAAACGTAAAATATCCGATTCAGGTTCTCGATAAAGACCGTAAAAGCCAGAATACAACCGGCACAGTCAATCTTTTCGTGAACCTGCCGCACAATTTTAAGGGCACTCACATGAGCCGTTTTATCGAAGTGTTTCACAAATATCACAACGACATTTCGATGAACAATTTCCTTGAAATGCTCGAAGAAATCCGCACAAAACTCGATGCAGAACGCGCTTTCGGCCGGATTACATTTCCGTACTTTATCGAAAAAAAAGCTCCCGTTACAGGCAGCACCGGGCTTATGGAATATACATGTTCGTATGAAGGTGATAGCGAGCGAATATGCGAAGCAGGGGAAAAACGCTTGAGAAGCGTTTTTAGCGAATCTCCCGAAGAGCTGGGCTCTGAAGGGGTGAGTGGCAAATCAAATTTTTTTATTTCAATTAAAGTCCCCATCGCAACCCTTTGTCCGTGTTCAAAGGCAATTTCTGAATATGGTGCACACAATCAGAGGGGATTTGTAAAAGTAAAAGTGCTTTACTCAAAATTTTTCTGGATTGAAGACGTAATTTCCATGATAGAAAGCTGTGCTTCAACTCCGCTTTATTCAGTTTTAAAGCGCAAAGACGAAAAATTCGTAACAGAACACGCTTACGACAATCCCCGCTTTGTAGAAGATGTAGTGCGCGAAGTGTATCTGGGCTTAAAAAAGATGGGCTTTAAATGGTTTAACGTCGAAGCCGAAACAGAAGAAAGCATACATTTCCACAACGCATACGCCTGTGCCGAATACAGCGAGTAAAATTACTTTCCGATTAGTTCCGGGTGATATTCAAAATGCATATTGTCGAATATTGCCCAGTAACCGCCCCAGATAAAGCCTTCACTTTCAAAAATCTTGATTACACTTTCCGGCGGCATCCATCGTTTTTCCAGAGGAACAAGCATCCATTTGTCGCCGCTTCTCTCTTTTTCCCAGCCCCAGTAAATTGCCCTTCCTGCAAGCTTTTTGGGAAGTACGTCAACTGCAATTCCGTAAGAATGAAATGATTTTCTTGAAGTCTCGGCAATTTCGCGCCAGTGATAGGCGTCTGCTGATTTCAGGGAATCTAAAAAAGCCTTTACTTCAGGATTTAATAAAGACTCCTTAATCTTTTTTTCTACATTTTTGAGCGGTGTCCAGATTCGTTCGTGAATTCTTGTCGGCTTTCCAAGAAATGTTGTGCGTATTATGTGCTCTTCAATAATAATTTTTGATTGTGCCGAATAAAGCCAGTCAAAAAAGAACATTGGAGTGCCGCCCATATTCTTCCGGCTTTCTGAAGAACCGAAAGTTTTCATCTGTTCGATTTCTTCTTCTGTGTAAGTTTTTGGATCGCGCAGAGTGTTTGTGTATTTGTAGCGCAGAACCCAGTAATTATCTTTGTTTGAAAGTTCTTCTTTTGGAAGAAGCCGGCCGTCTGCCCAGTAAAAAACAGCTGATTTTTCTCCGGCAGGCTTTGCGGTACGGTCAAAGAAAAGGTCAGCCTTCATTTCGATTTTCCAGTCGAAAACAGAAATATCGTAGTCTGCCGTGTATTTTACATCAGGGTAAAAGGACATAAATTCTTTGATTTCGTTTGGAAGAAACGGATTCGCAGAAATATTCAGAGAAAAAATTAAAGCAAATAAAATTGAGAAAAAAAACTTCATCTGAGAAAACATTGTATCACGAAAAAAAGATAATTCTGAATTTAGAATGAAAAACTAGCAGAAAATTTTCTTTACTTTGACCTTAAACTGATTTCCGCGGTCAAATTCGTTTTTGAACATGCCGAAACTTGTAGCACCCGGCGAAAATACGACAATTTGTGACTCTTTTGAACTTTCTGCCTTTTCTAAATCTGCTTTAAGTACGTTAAGCATTTCCTCAATAGAAGCAAACGGACCTTTGTAAGAAATGGCTTCGGCTTTAAAATCAGAAATCATTTTATCGGTAGCACTTCCTTCAAGAAGATAAACTGCACGCGGAACAATATTTTTACCGTTATCGCAGATTCCGTTTGCAACTGGAGAAAGGTCTAAGCCCTTGTCGGTTCCGCCGGTTAAAAAATACACCGGTTTACCGAATGCCTGAGTTGCTTCGGCCGCTGCTTCCGGGACAGTTGCGGCTGAGTCGTTGTAGAAGCGGTAAATTGTGCCTGCAATTTTACATTCGTGGAAGAATTCGAGGCGGTGTTCAATTCCGTTCCAGCGTCCGAGCACTTCAATTATTCTGTCTGGAGAAACTCCCATAATCCGCAAAACGAGGGCTGCATTCAGTACGTTTGAACGCATGTGCTTTCCCGGAACGATTAAATCTTTAAGGACTGTTTCTGTTGTTTTTTCGTAATCCTGCGGAAGGGTGTCTAATATTGCTGTAGAAAGACGGGCTTTTCCAACACCTTTTTTGTCCTGCCAGACACCGAGAACGCCTTCAGGAAGCTGCTTTTTGCTGTAGCGGAGAACCGTTGCCTTACATTCTTTTGCAAAAATGTCTCCCCAGTTTTCGATTAAAGTGCCGCCGTCGGCTGCGGGGTCTGAATCGAAGTCGAAAATCGCAAAATCTTTTTTGGTCTGGTCGGCATAAATGAGCTTTTTATCGTTTACGTATGCCAGCATTGAATGGTAGAAATTCTGATGGTCAGGAATTATTTTTGTAATGATAGAAACTTTTGGCTTTAAAAGACGGCGGCCGCGTAAATCTGCAAGCTGCCAGCTCGAAAGCTCAAGAACGACTGGAGTAGTTTCGTCAGTCTGGTCTAAGAAAGTAAGTGGAGAAACTGTAATGTTTCCGCCTAAAAAGGCATTAAAGCCTGACTGCCTTAATCCGTAATAAATTGCACTTACCGTAGACGATTTGCCTTTGCTTCCTGTTACTGCAATAATTGGAGATTTTGAAAAGCTTAAAAAGAGCGAAATATCTGTTTCGATTGCCTTTGCTTGAGCCAGAAATTTATTTCCGTCGTATTTTACGCCCGGATTTTTGATTACGCAGTCAGCATTTTCAAAATCTTCGATTCGGTGTTCGCCCAAACGGTAAGAAAGTCGGGATTTATCCAGAGATTCGTCGTTATTCAGAGAGTCGATTGTGGTCTTTAAGTCGGCTTCGGTTTTCATGTCAGTTGCAAGAACATAAGCGCCGTGATTTAAAAAGAAGCGCACACTTGCTTCGCCGCCGCCGTTCAGTCCCAATCCCATTACGGTAACGCGCTTGCCTTTTATATCATCAATTGATTTGAAAAAACACCCCGCCGGGTAAAAATGAATTGCAGGCACTTTGAGTTCTGAATCTGACATCGTAAAATCTCCTTTGATACTACTGAATTGTACACCAACAAAAGCTAAAAAGATAGGGATTTTAAAGATTTTTGAAACGGCATTTTTTTCACTACTCTTCTGTATAGTCCCCCACCCATTAGAATTTCATTATAATTTCATAAGAAAATTTCTATTATTAGAGGTACTCTATGATTAAAGTTTATGCGAAAAAAACTGTGCTCGCAGCCTTGCTTTTCTTTGCGACGACAGCTTGTTTTGCACAAATCCGCTCTTATGTCGGAATTGTCCGCCAGCAGTATTTTCCGGAACACATCAAGTATTTTGAAAAATACCGTGACGACTTGAACGACAAAGGCTATTCAACTTATGCAAAATATGTCGATGCTTACTTGAAAGGCGGTTTTGGTTCGGGATTTGTCTATGTCGGCTCAGACGGCACAAATTACATCATCACCAACCGTCATGTCGTTTCTCAGGCGGCTTCGGCTTCCGTGGAATTTGAGAACGCAGATACCGGCGAAATCACAAAATACGAAAATCTCACGGTTTTGCTGACGGACGATGAAATTGACATCGCAATTTTGGGATTTAAAAACGGCGAAAAACCGTTCAAAAAAGGACTTTCTCTTTCTTCGGCAAATGTTTCTGACGGTCATGAAGTTTGGTCGGCAGGATTTCCGGGACTTGGAAAAGATCCTGTGTGGCAGCTTGGAAAAGGCACAGTCACAAACGCAAAAGCGAGAATCAAAGATTTGCTTGACCCTTCAATTTCTACGATTATTCAGCACTCGGCTCAGGTTGACGGCGGAAATTCAGGCGGGCCTCTTATGGTCGCTTCCTCAAAAGGAACTGCCGGTTACGAAGTCGTGGGAATCAACACTTGGAAAGCAAGCAGCCGCGACTCAACGAATTTTGCGATTCCGGCAAGTATGATTTCCAAAATGATTTCAAATGTGCAGAGAAAAGAAGACGCTTCTTCTGACGAAAAGAAACTTTCCGAACGCGCTCAGAAACTTGCGGCAAACCTCAAAGATTTGGGAAGCGATTTTACGGCTGTTGCAAAATATGTTTCTTATGAGCGTGCCTCAACACAAGGACAAAAAGATTTTGACTCGGCAATTCATTTCGCGCCAAGCGGCCCGCGAAGCACGATTCTTGAAGCATTCAGTTTTGATCCTGCGGAAGGTCTGCGTTATGCATGCGCATATCAAATTTGGAAAAAGTACAGCGCAGAGTCAAACAAAGGCGTGAATTATACGGCAGGTGAAGCAAAA
>NZ_JAZOUG010000223.1:0-6198 GCF_045657965.1 Treponema sp.
AATCATTTCTTCATATCAGCTCATAAAATTCTTTGATAAGCGTTCTGGTTTCCGTACACAAAGTTACGCTGCTTCTTTTGAGGAAGCTCTTTCTCAGTTTGACTTTTCTGACGATCCTGAAAACATCGTACGTAATATGCAGGAAATCTTCCGTAAAAATATCGGTATGTCTTTCATGCGGATTCTTGTAGAAAACGGAAATGAAGAACTGGAATCGGCATATGATTTGCCTGAAGAAGAAAAAATTTTAATTTCTTCCAGGGGAAAAATGTTTGATTCTCTTTTGAACCAGAACAGCCGGATTATATTAAAGAGTTTCCTTGAAACAGGTTATGCTTATTCCAGTGTCAGAAGTGAAACTGCAAAATTTTTTGCTGATACGAAATCAGATGCTTTCATTATTTTGAATGAAGGACGCCATATTCTTGGTGTAATTCTTCTGGGACATAAAGCCGGCGGAAACGTTTACAACAACTATGACTATCAGGTTTTCAGTAAACTTTATTCATATTTCTTCGTATTCGGTTACTACATGAAGAACATCGGTAACGAATCCATTGTAGGTGTTGTAAACCGTGAAATCCGTATGTCTGAGCAGATTATCGAATCTATTCAGGGAAACATGGATCCTATTAAAAACAAAAGATACGATTCCGGAACTATGATGGTTCACGCACATAATATTGGCGGTGAGTTCATTGACTTGATTAAATTAAGCGAAGATAAACATATTTTTGTAATGGGTGACCTTTCCGGTAAAGGTATTGCGGCTTCTATGAGTATGGTTATCGTAAAATCTGTAATCCGTACCTTCCTTCAGGAAACAAAAGACTTTAAACTGCTTGTTGAAAAGGTAAATCAGTTTATCAGGTTTAATCTGCCAAGAGGTACTTTCTTTGAAGGTATTTTTGCACTTATCGATTTTAAGGATGATACAGTTTATTACATCAACTGTGCTGTTCCGGCACTCTTACTCTATAACCGCGCATATAATAACGTTATGGAAATTCAGGGTGAAGGCCATGTTTTAGGCTTTGTAAAAGATATTTCTCCATATATTAAAGTCAAAAAAGTAAAGTTAAATCCTGGAGATATTCTTTTTGCATGTACTGACGGTGTTCTGGATTCTAAGTCGCTTCGTGGAGAACCTTTCGGTAAAGACCGCCTTCAGAAGTCTATCATCGAGAATACACAAATGAATGCACAGAATATGATTTCTGCATCTTATAATACTCTTCTTGACTTCCTTTCTAAGGAACTTGATGACGATGTAAGTATCTTCACTTTAAAATTGCTCAGAGCTTAAGGAGAATAAATGGAACAGCTTTCGATTACTGAAAAACAGGGTGCAAACTATGTACTTTATGAAGTTTCCGGGGTTATGAATACTTATACTGTTACCGAGCTGGCTGAAAAGCTGGATGAAACTATAAAAAAATCAAATATTGTTCTTGATCTTGAACGTGTTGATACAATTGATTCTGTAGGTATAGGTCTTATTATGGCAACCTTTAATGACGGTGAGGATAACGGACACAGGTTTTATATAATGAACCCTTCAACAGCAGCAAGAACTGCACTTGAAGAAACGGGTTTTTATGAAGTCTTTGAAATTATTCATGCTGTAACAGAAGTGCAGTAAAAAATACATCCGTGTATATTTTTTATGGACGAGAATTTTCAAAAATCTCGTAGGTTTTATTTGCTTTATATTGACGCCTCATCCATGAGGCTATATTGATTTTATGAAACGTTTATTATTTGTTCTTACTTCAGTTTTCTGTTTGTGTTCATGCACTAAAAAAGTTGTATTGGCTGAAACTGCTTCAAAGCAGGCTGAAGCTGCCGTAACACCCCAGATTTCTAATCCAGAAATCGAAAAATTAGGACGTGTTCTTTCTTCAATGACTGAACGCTGTAAGTCTGCAATTCCAAACGGAAATCCGGAAGAATTTCTTGCTGATTTACACAAAGTCCTTAAAGAAGAAGAACTTAATCACAGAGATGATGATGTTGACCTTCTTTATTTAATCGATAAAAAACACAACATTGGTTCTGATTATGTTCCAAAAGATTTAAAACCTGTCAAAAACAATGATTTGTGGAACGTAAGCCGGAACGATCTTTCTTTGCGTCCAGAGGCTTATTCGGCCCTTGAAAATCTTTCACGTGCAGCATTGAACGACGGTATTAAACTTATGATTTCTTCGACATACCGTTCGTATAAATACCAGGAAGGACTTTTTTACCGCTATGTAAAGCAGGACGGAGTTGAACTTGCTGAGCGCTATAGTGCCAGACCTGGAACAAGCCAGCATCAGCTTGGAGTAGCGGTCGATTTCGGTTCAATTACCGACGATTGGGGCGACACAAAAATGGGGCAGTGGGTTTACAATCACGCTGCAGATTACGGGTGGAGTCTTTCTTTCCCGCGCGGCTATGAAGATGTTACCGGCTACATGTGGGAATGCTGGCACTTCCGCTACATTGGTGTAGAAGCCTGCCAGTTCCAGAAAAAATGGTTCAGTGATGTCCAGCAGTTTATGCTGGAATTTGTGGATGTCTGGAAAAAAAGCGAATAATAATTAGATAGGGGCAGTATTTGTAAAAAGTGTGCCGCACGGATGCGGCATAAAGAAAGTTGACCGCAAGAATTTTCAGGTTGTCTTGCAGCCTGAAAATTCTTGTCACGACATGGATGTCGCTTATTTCACAACGACATTCACTAATTTGCCTGGAACGACGATAATCTTTGCGACTGTCTTTCCTTCGGTGAACTTTTTGAAGCCTTCAGTTTCTTTTGCCATGGCTTCGAGCGTTGCGTTGTCTGTGTTTGCAGCAGCTTCGAATTTTGCGCGGAGCTTTCCGTTAATCATGACAGGGAATTCTTTTGTGTCGTCCTTGCAGAACTCTTCGCTGAATTCCGGCCATTTTGCGTAAGCACAGCTTTCAGAGTGACCGAGTTTTTCCCAGAGTTCTTCTCCAAGGTGTGGAGCGTAAGGGGCGAGCATGAGGACGAAGCCTTCCCACATTTGTCGCGGGAGTGAATCGAACTTAGAAGCCTCATTTGCAAAAATCATCATCTGGCTGATTGCAACATTGAAGTCGAGGTTATTTGTGTCCTCTGTGACTTTTTTGACGGTTTTTGCGTAAGTTTTGCGCAGTGAAGCCAAATCTTTGTCGAGTTTTCCTTTAATGTCGACGTCTGTCAAAGGCTTTTCGCTCAAAGTCCAGATTTTGTCGAGGAAGCGGTTAACTCCGATTAAGCCCTGTGTGTTCCACGGTTTTGAAACTGTGAGAGGTCCCATGAACATTTCGTACATACGCACAGAATCAGCTCCGTAAGTGTTAATCATTTCATCAGGATTTACGACGTTTTTGAGTGATTTAGACATTTTTGCGATTACGCGCTCAAGTTCTTCGCCGTCTTCTTTTGAGTAATATTTTCCGTCCTTTTCTTCGACCATATCAACTGCAACGAGAGACTTGCTCTTTCGCTGGAAAGCAAATGAAGTAATCATGCCCTGATTTATAAGCCGCTGGAAAGGCTCTTTCGTTGAAACAACTCCGAGGTCATAAAGAACTTTGTGCCAGAATCGTGCGTAGAGAAGGTGAAGAACGGCATGCTCGGCTCCTCCCACATATAAATCAACCGGCATCCAGTAGCTTTCCTTTGATTTGTCGGCAAAAGCTTTTGTGTTGGTCGGGTCGATATATCTAAGATAATACCAGCAGCTTCCTGCCCACTGAGGCATTGTGTTTGTCTCGCGGCGTGCCGGCTTTCCGCACTTAGGACACTTGCAGTTTACCCAGCTGTCAATTCCTGCAAGCGGACTTTCTCCGGTGCCTGTCGGCTGGTAAGTTTTAACGTTCGGCAATTCAAGAGGAAGTTCTTCTTCCGGAATCGGGACGATACCGCAGTCCGGGCAGTGAACGAGAGGAATCGGTTCACCCCAGTATCGCTGTCGGCTGAATACCCAGTCACGGAGCTTGTAATTTACAGCCTTTTTGCCGATTCCCTTTTCTCCAAGGAATTCGAGCATTTTTGCGATTGCATCTTTTTTGTTGAGGCCGTCCAGGAATTCTGAGTTTACATGGATTCCGTCTTCTGTCCAGGCCTGTTTCTGAACGTCAACTTCGCTCTTTAATACTTCGATGATTGGAAGACCGAATTTCTTTGCGAAATCCCAGTCGCGGGTGTCGTGTGCAGGAACTGCCATGATTGCACCTGTTCCGTAAGAAATGAGAACGTAGTCTGCAATCCAGATTGGAATGAGTTTTCCGTTTACCGGGTTGATTGCGTAGCTTCCTGAGAAAACGCCGGTCTTGTCTTTTGCAAGGTCAGTCCGCTCCAAATCAGATTTTTTTGCAGCTTCTTCAATGTATTTTTCGACGGCTTCCTTCTGCTCTGCTGTTGTGAGTTTTGAAATAAGCGGGTGCTCCGGGCTTACAACCATGTATGTAGCTCCAAAGAGAGTGTCGCATCGGGTAGTGTAGACTGTAAGCTTCTGCTCTGTAGGTTTTCCGTCTTTGTCGGCAACAGTAAAGTTTACTTCAGCGCCTTCCGAGCGGCCAATCCAGTTTCGCTGCATTGCCTTTACGCTTTCAGGCCAGTCCAATCCGTCCAAATCTTCAAGAAGCCGGTCTGCATAATCTGTGATTTTTAAAATCCACTGGCGGATTACTTTATGAGTAACCTGAGCTCCGCAGCGGTCACAGTGACCTTCTTTTACTTCCTCGTTGGCCAGCCCTGTCAGACAGCTCGGACACCAGTTGATTGGAGTTTCTGCTTCGTAAGCCAAACCTTTTTTGAAAAGCTGAAGGAAAATCCACTGAGTCCATTTGTAGTAGTCCGGAGTACAGGTGCGGATTTCGCGGTCCCAGTCGTAAGAAAATCCCAGAGCCTTAATCTGCTGTGTAAAGTGCTCGATGTTTGCGTTTGTTGTTGTTGCAGGGTGAGTGCCTGTTTTGATTGCGTAGTTTTCTGCAGGAAGACCGAATGCATCGTATCCCATCGGGTGAAGGACATTGTAACCGTTCATGCGCAGGAAGCGGCAGTAGATGTCTGTTGCTGTGTAGCCTTCAGGGTGACCTACATGAAGACCTGCACCACTTGGATAAGGGAACATGTCGAGGACATAGCGTCGTTTTTCTTTTGGAATTGATTCATCTTCGACGGCACGGAAAGTTTTGTGCTCGTCCCAGTATTTCTGCCATTTTGGTTCAATCGTTTTAAAAGGGTACATATTTGCTCCTATACATTTTAGCGCACGGATGCGCGTCATTTGAAAGTTAGTAAAATTTATCGAGTTTTTGGTACAAAAACTCGTCAGAAAAAATTACATGGAGGTAATTTTTTCGTCGGGTACATATTTTCTCCCTAATCTGTGTTAATCTGTGGTTCCAATATATCAAATTTCAGGAAAATTGAACAGTATATAGTAAATGCTGCGCCGGGTATGGAGCGGTGGCAGAGCCAGTCGGAAGCGTAAGCGGACGACCGAGGGTTACTGAGCCGCGGAACACCCGTAGACAGAAATATGCGCCAAAAAAAATCTCTATACTTTAAAATAGAATTTCGTTAAAATATAAGAACTATTTTACATATAAGAGGCTATTAGAAATGGCAAAAGACATTTATGACACATTCCGTGACATCGGTATTATTCCGGTTGTCGCAATCGAAGATGCTTCAAAAGCAGCTGATTTGGCACACGCTCTCGTGAAGGGCGGACTTCCTGCTTCTGAGGTAACTTTCCGCACAGCCTGCGCCGCCGAAGCCATCGAGGCCATGATAAAGGCCGAGCCTGACATGCTCGTCGGAGCCGGAACTGTTTTGAACGTCGAGCAGGCTGAGAAAGCCGTCAAAGCCGGTGCGAAATTCATCGTTTCCCCAGGATACAACCCAGATGTCGTCGACTGGTGCTTGAAGAACAATGTTCCTACAATGCCTGGAATCTCCAACCCATCTGAAATCACTGCCTGCATCAACAAGGGCGTCACACACCTCAAGTTGTTCCCTGCAGAGCGCAAGGGCGGATACAAAATCATCGACGACTTCGGCGGCCCGTTCCCGCAGTGCACATTCATGCCGACTGGCGGCGTTACGACTGAGAACGTCGGCGAGTACGCGAAGCGCAAGAACATCCTCTGCATGGGCGGAACATGGATGGTCAAGAAGCCTCTCATCGAGGGCTG
>NZ_JAZOUG010000224.1:0-2856 GCF_045657965.1 Treponema sp.
CACAATATTCTTTCATCTGAAATTGTAGAAAACAGCGGAGAGATTCCCTATCTATGTGCCAGCGCAGAAAACAATGGTGTAAGTTCATATATTTCATTTAATGAAGATTTGCTGGAAGAAGGTAATTGCATTTTTATTGGCGGAAAAACTTTTGTCGTCAGTTATCAGAAAGATGATTTCTTCTCAAATGACAGCCACAATCTTGCATTGTATTTAAAAGATGCAGATGTTACAAAAGCAAATCAACTGTATCTTGCTTCTTGCGTTACAAAAAGTCTTTCGCACAAATATTCTTGGGGAAACAGCATAAGCAATGCAAAAATCAAGAATGATAAGATCATGCTCCCAGTAAAAGACGGCAATCCTGATTATGATTCAATGGAAACATTCATCTCCGCCGTGCAGAAACTCGTAATAAAAGATGTTGTTCAGTACGCAGACAAAAAAATTGCGGCAACAAAAGATGTAGTTTCAAAAGAAACGGCATATCAAATCCCAGAATCTTATGGTGCATTAAAAGTTGCAGAGCCTGAATTACCTTACGGAGAACGTTATGAAAAATGAAGTAATGAAAAACAAAACAAATTTGCAAAACGATAAAAAAGTCGATGAACTTGCAGACAGCATCGTCCAAATTGTAACGGAAGCAAGAGCATCTGCTTCTAAATACATCAATACTGCACTTGTAAAGACATATTGGAAAATCGGACAATACATCGTGGAATTTGAGCAGGGCGGAAATTCAAAATCAAAATACGGCTCGTCTTTGCTCACAAAACTTGCAAAAATACTAACAGCCAGACTTGGAAGCGGTTTTAGTCGTCCAAATCTGAATAATATGCGTAAATTTTATCTAGTTTATCCAATTTGTCAGACGATTTCTAACAATTTGAATTGGTCACAAATTTGCGAGCTTATCACAATAGACGATGAACTTGAACGCAGTTTTTATGAAAAAGAGTGTATTAAAGAAAACTGGAATGTAAAAGCCTTGCGTCGTCAGATGGATTCTGGTTTGTTTTTGCGGCTGGCTGCGAGCAAAGACAAAGAAGGCATTTTAGCACTTGCAGAAAAAGGTGTCGAAATTCAAAAGCCAGAAGACATTGTAAAAGACACCTACACTCTGGAGTTCTTAGGCTTGCCCGATATCAACCGTTATTCTGAAAGTGATTTGGAACAGCGTATCATCGACAATTTGCAAACATTCTTGCTTGAACTTGGCAAGGGATTTGCATTCATCGGTCGGCAATATCCGCTTACAATCAACAATGTGCATTATTATGTTGATTTAGTTTTCTATCATCGTATCCTAAAATGCTTCGTATTGATTGATTTGAAGAAGAATTCCGTTAAACACGAGGACATCGGGCAAATGAATATGTATATGGGCTATTTCGCAAACGAAGAAAACGAGCCTGACGACAATCCTCCTGTCGGAATCATTTTGAGCCGCAATAAAGACGAGCTTCTTGTTGAGTATGCAACCTACGGCATGGATTCAAATCTCTTTGTTTCAAAATACGAGTTGTATTTGCCGAATCGAGAAGAATTGAAAAAACTGGTAAGCGGTATTTTAGACAGCAAATAAGGACTTATTATGAAAATCAGCGTAAGATTTACGGCAGCGGTTCATACCCTGCTCTGCATTTATTATTTTTCAAAAGATAACCGTGTTACTTCGGAATTCATTTCGGGAAGTACTGGAGTAAATGCTGTTATTATCAGAAAGATTCTGCTCCAGCTCCAGAAGGCGGGACTTGTCGAAACTGCAGCCGGCGTGGGCGGTTCAAAGCTTTCTCGCGAGGCAGAAAAAATCACACTTCTTGATGTATACAACGCAATCAACGAAGGCGAAGAAGAACGGGAAGTGTTCAACTTTCATCCTGCCCCAAACCCAGCCTGCCCGATTGGAAAAAACATTCACCGCGTTTTAGACCCGGCTCTGGAAAATGCCCAAAAAGCAATGGAAGCAGAACTTGCAAAGACAACGATTGCTGACCTTGCAGGAGAAATCAAATAATGACACAGACAGAACGCAGAAGATTTTTGATTGAATATCTCCTGAATGAAAGCCCGCGCTACAAGAACGTCGAAATCCCAGAAGACGAAGCCGGACAGAAATCTCTTTTGCGCTCTCTTATGAATGTACGGGAACCTCTTCCCATAACTGATGAGTTCTTGCGCATTCAGGATGAATACTTACAGGAAACAAACCGCTCGCACGGAATTACAGATATTGCAGAGCTGGAACCGGTTAGTGGTTTCGCCCCTTCGACAGAGTTCAGGGACCGCAAGCTCAACCACCGTAACGACCTCTATCTCTGGCGTGGCGACATCACCACCTTGCGCGTAGGAGCAATCGTAAATGCCGCAAACAGCGGAATGACCGGATGCTGGCAGCCCTGCCACTCGTGCATCGACAACTGCATCCACACCTTTGCCGGAATCCAGCTGCGAAAAGTATGTGCCGACATCATGCAAAAACAGGGACACGAAGAGCCGACCGGAAGCGCAAAAATCACCCCGGCATTCAATCTTCCCTGCAATTACGTTCTTCACACCGTAGGCCCTATAATTTCCGGCCCGCTCACACAGCGCGACTGCGAACTTTTAGCATCCTGCTACACAAGCTGCCTCGACCTCGCAGAACAGAACAATGTGCAATCTATCGCCTTCTGCTGCATTTCCACCGGAGTCTTCCATTTCCCAGCCGACCGTGCCGCTCAGATTGCCGTCCAGACCGTAGAAAACTGGAAACGCGAACACGACAGTGGAATCAAAGTCGTTTTCAACGTATTCAGCGAAAAGGACGAAGCAATTTACAGGGAAATCCTATTCTAAAATTTCCCCTTCACG
>NZ_JAZOUG010000225.1:0-4263 GCF_045657965.1 Treponema sp.
TCATACTGTAAAAAGCCCATTTTTTCCAGAATATTTCTGCCTTTTAACCACATTTTATCTGCTTTTTCGTATGAAAACTTGATTTTCCCGTCTTCGATTTTTTTCCAGAGAGGTGTATTTTCTTCAACAGTAAGAGTATAAAGAGAAACATGATCGATGTTTGAATATTTTTTTAAGATTTCAAACTGACTTTCAAATGCTTTATAAGTATGATTCGGAAGACCTGCAATAAAATCAACAGAAAGCCGGCCGTTCCAGTAATTTTTTAATTTTTCAAGTGCATTTTCTATAATTTGAACATCAGCGCCCCTGTTTACTGCTTTTAATGCCTTATCATCAAAAGCCTGTATTCCCATTGAAAGCCGGTTTATACCGGATTTTTTACAGGCTTCTAAAAAGTTTTCGGTTACATCATCCGGATTTACTTCAAAAGTAATTTCACAGTCTTCTGTAAAGGGAACTGTATTTTTTATTCCTTCTATAAGTTTAAGAATCTGCTCACAGGAAAGAAGACTTGGAGTTCCTCCACCGGCATAAACTGTACGCCAGGCAGAAATTTCATAAAACTTCGCATAAATCTGAATTTCTTTTAAAAGTGAATCAATGTATAAATCACTCAAATCATTACATTTTCCGCGTCTTTCACTTTCTGCAATGCTGAAAAAGTCACAGTAATCGCATTTTTTTTTACAGAACGGAATATGAATATAAAGCGAAGAAATCACAAAACAGCCTTGAATTAAAGAGGTTTAAATTTATTAAACGGAAAATACAGAAGCACACATTTTCCGATGATTGAGTTTTGTTTTATTGTTCCCCAGATTCTTGAATCACTTGCAGAAATTCTATTATCGCCAAGCACAAAATATTCATCTGGTCCGAGCGTTATTTCAGAAATTGCAGATTTTGCTCCCAGTTCAGAATCCCAGCCAGCAGGAGGTACTAAAATCTTTGGATTATATTTTACTGAGGAAAGTTCATATTCAGTAAGAAAATGTTTTTGACCGGCAGGTTTTATAAAAACTACATACTGATTCATATAAATCGTATCTCCGGGAATACCAACAACACGTCTTATTACAGGTCGGGTTCCATAAACAGGCTTCTGCTCAAAAAGATTACACTTCCTGAAAGTAACAAACTGAACCACACTGGATAAAAGACTTTTAAAAACGCCTTTTGGCTCACTTTTATAGTTATTCATAAGAATAACTTCTCCCCGCTCAGGACTTTTAAGCAAAGGACACACAAATTCATAACTACCAGAAGGAATATCAGGAGACATAGAATCTGATTTATTTGAAACAGGAAATATAATAAAATTCAAAAAAATAGAAACGATAAAGTAAAAAAGAAGTACGATACTTACAATAAAACAAATGCGGTGATAAAGTTCTTTACGCATTTTATAAGAAATTGCATAAATATTTTTTTCCATATCTATAGAATAACAGATTTATTGAAACTGTTGCAAGTTCAGTTTGTTATCCTTATAATAAGAAGATATGTCTGAAGGTGTAAAGATTATCGCACAAAATAAAAAAGCACGCTTTAACTACTCTATCGAAGAATCTTACGAATGCGGTCTTGAACTTGAAGGAACCGAAGTAAAATCTGTTAAGGCTGGAAATGTGTCCTTTTCGGATTCTTTTGCCGAAATTATAAATGGTGAAGTATGGATGCGTAATTTCCATATTTCTGAATATAAATATTCTTCTGTCTTTAATCATAATCCGGACAGAAAAAAGCGCCTTCTTCTTCACAAAGAAGAAATAAAACGGATTCAGCGCAAAGTTGATGAAAAAGGTTTCACACTTATACCGCTGGATTTTTATCTTAAAAACGGCAGAGTAAAACTTACATTGGGAGTCTGTAAAGGTAAAAAACTTTACGATAAAAGGGAAAGCATAAAGGAAAGAGATCTTAACAGAGATATGGCAAGGGAGTTCAGAAAGGGATTGTCATAAACAGAAATAAATCGGAGAAACGCATTTGAAGAATTTTTACAAAAAGCTTTTCAACTTATATGTATTAGTATTTTTTCTCACTTCAATTCAGCTTACATCTGCTGAAAGCGTTTTAGTTGATTATTACGGAGTTGTTTCAAAATCATCCGACACAAATATGCTGAAAATGGCACAGGATGTATTTTTTACCCAGTTAAAATCCATAGATGGAATTGAAGTAGACGACAAACGCCCGAATTTAAGCAAAGCTTCAACAGTACTTCCCGATTTTTTACATACAAATGCAAAGATTTTCTTTTACGCCGAAATTACAGATACAAAAAATGAATCCGGTCAGACTATATGGAACTGTAAATTTAATGCCGTTACGCAGTCAGACGGAATCACCCACTCTGCAACTGAAAATTACGAATCTTATTACAAAATCTTAGTAGGCGCTAAAAATGCAATCGAAAAAGTTCTTTCAGATTTAAAAGAGCCTGCACCAGAATTTATCTCCGCAAACAAGGCAAATATCGAAGCAGATTTTAACACGGGAATAGATATAGAATCGCTGGCAGGTACCTGGTCTGGGGAGCCGTTTACAGACAAAATCATCATTCTAAGAGGCGGCCGGGGCTTTGTTATTTTCAAAAATGGAGCCACAATGAACATAAAAATAACAGTCAAAAAGGCCACAATAGAAGGCAGAAACACAACTCTTGAAATTTCACAGGTAGGAAAATCAAATGCATCATTTTTCCCGGAACTGCCGCGTGAAAAAGCACTTGCCTGTGCTTCAACAGCATCTCCAATCACCTGGAATTTTTCACTGACTTCTCATGACACACTGGAAGGAACTAAAACCACTGTAATTTCAACAAATTCCGGAACTGAACCGGGAATACTGAATTCAAGCTGGATCAGAAGATAATTACACGTTATTAACAGTAACAGTCCCCTGACGAACAACTTTCACTTCACCATTTTCATCTATGGAAACAATTGTTGACGGTAATCCATTTTTTTTATCTCCGTCATCAACAATCAAATCGACTTCTTTTCCAAATTCATTTTTAATCTGCTGAATGTTATCAAGAACTGCAAATCCGCTCCGGTTAACGCTTGTTGAATAAATAGGAGCTCCACACAAAGCAATTACTTTCCTAAGCCATTCATCGCCCGGACAGCGGAAAGCAGTAGTTTCAAAATTTCCGTCTTTGGCAAATGTATGAACAATAATTGTAAGCGGCCCCGGCCACTTTTCTAAAAGTTCATCAGGAATTACATCTCTTGTATATTTTTTTATATCTTCAGTTTTCGAAATAAGCTGAATTAAGTGTTTTTTTTCATCTCTGCCCTTTATCCGGCAGATTTTTTCATTTGTATGAAACGAATAATGTCTTCCGTCAACGATTCCAGAAAAACCATAAACAGTATCTGTAGGGAGAACAACAATTTTTCCACGACGAATATAATCGGCAGCTATTTGAATAGATTCTTCATCAGACTTGCGGCAAATCATAAACAGGTATCCCCTTAATTTTTACTTTATTTTTTTTGACAGCGGCATTTTTTATTTTACTGCCTAAAAATATCAGATAGAGGTAACTTACAAAAAACATCAGTAAACCAGAAACCTTACAGAACCATTCCGGCAGAAAATATGGTTCTACTGATTTTATCGGCGTACCGGTTTCAAAATGATTCTCGCTTATATTTATCAGGCCGTTAATTTTAACAATTTTTTCCCCGTCACGGACATAGCCCATTTTACGGGCAAATCCTGCTATTACATCCGGGTCTTTTTCAAGAGCCGTATATTCGAGAACGAGACTGTCATTAATTTTCTGAATTTCATCAGCTCTCGCACTTAGATTCCTTTTCTGCTCCCTGAGCTGACCATCTGCCCAAATTCCATCAGAACCACAGGTAAATGAAACAAGAACATATACGGCAATACCAGCAAGAGCTGCGGAGAGAAGCCTGAACATTTTTATCATAACTCTTTGAATATCGGAGAGACTTTAAATTTTCTAAAATGATTTTTTTATTCTTAAAAAAAAATGGACTTTTATACAATATGTATGTTAAAATAAATAGATTAAGTGTAATTTCTTGAAGGATTTATTCCGATAATAAATCAAAGACTTCATAAAGAAAGTGTTAAGCTTTCAGAAATTCGCTTTTAAAGGGGAACAATATGAGTGATTCAGATAAAACAAATGAACTTGACAATTATGGTGTTTGGGTAAAAAAGCCTCCTAGAACTGTTTCATCTGAAATGGATATAGAATCTGATATTGAAGTTGTAGAT
>NZ_JAZOUG010000226.1:0-38766 GCF_045657965.1 Treponema sp.
TATTCCCATGAGCCGGTGGTGTAACCGGTAGCCTGACCAGTTCCTGAAGCTGCATATGCTGTACCTGGTTTTACATCTACACCGAATGGAACGGTTGCAGATGTGCCCGAAATTGCAGAAGAAGCATAAGCAAGTTTAACAGGATCACGACCGCCTGTTTCTGTAGCATTATAGTAAGCAATGTACGGAACATGGTCTTTAACCTTAATTTGTGTCCAGTTACCTACAGCAGATGCCTGATCGATTGTAACACTCTGTAAAGAAGTACTGTCATAAGATGGCAGATACATGTAAACAAGGTTAGAATCATAACTGTCGAATGCTGCAATGTGTACTGCATCTCCATCGAGAGTCATTGAAACATAAGTACCGATATTTTCAGGGAATTCAACAGTTGAAGTTGTCCATGCTACAGCAGATGTTGGTGAAGTTCCGTCTACAGCATTTGTTGAATACAGAAGTTTTAAGATATTGTCATCACTGTCAAAATAAACAATAATTACATGTCCGTCATCAGTAACTCCCATATCAAAGTTCTTGGTACCTGTTGAAGTTACAGAGAGACGACCGGTATTATAAGTATCATTATTATATCTTGCATATTGATTTCCATTCCTATAATAATTCCAATAACCACTATTCTGGGAATTTTCTGCAAAATTTATTTTTTGTGCATATGTGTATCCATCTTTTGCAGTACCCTGTGAATCAAGATTTCGTGCAGTACCGGAAACTGTATTTCCCAACTGGAAATTTCTGAATAACAATTCACCTGTGGCTGCATCAAAATATGTCATGTAAACTTTTGCAGTACCAGTTCGTGAATTACCATCCATAATCAACTTTGGATTTTGGTATCTTCCTGATTCGTATGAACCATCCGAATAACTGCATGTTTCAAGAACAATTGCATTATTTCCAGTTTCATAAGCATAATTTCCTGGATATTGATTATATCCTGTACCAGGTCCCCATCCATAACCATAATTTGATGTTTGTATTTCATTATATCTGTCATAATATAATGCAAAGCCGGCACTTTCATAATCATAAACAGTTGCCTGAAGGAATCGACCAGCTGAATCCATTGCCATTCCCATCTGGTTTGTATTTAACTGTTTTACAAGATATTCAATATATACTTCATCGCCATCTTCATCAAATTCAGCTCGTTGAGCCTGGGCATTTGCATATCGATAAGTACCTGCACCAGTACCAGCTGCAGTACCAGCTGCTGAATTTTTACCTCCAGAATTATCAACATACCCAAATACAGGATTATTGCCGTTCATAATCATAACCGGATAATATCCGTTCTTAACTCCCGTATTCTTCATATCAAAGAACCTTAAGTACCTGTCATCTGTAAGCATTACGTTCTTTGTGGTGTAGAAGTCGGCTTCATTTACGCGGTTCGGCATGTTCCTGTAGTCTTCTACGCTTTCTGTTCTTGTAAAGCTTCCGTGGGCGTCATTTGAGTTAATGTTATTGAGTGCGCGCACTGTCTTTGAGAAGAGCTCAAGATAGCCGGACTTTGTAATGCCTGAATTTGTAATTACGGCAGTTGATGTATCACTTGCTGTAATTGTGAGCGAAGTTCCGCCGGCTGTTGACGTAATTGCGGTTGCGGCTGAAGTTGAAGCGTCTGCAATTTTTGCAACAAGAGCCCCTGTATTAAAGTTAAAGCCTGTTACGGTAATTGTATTATCACTGTTGTTTGCAAGAATACTGTACTTACCGCTTGCTGAACGGATGTTGTTGTCTTTAAGACCGCTCGCCTTTCTTACGGTTGTCTTAATTCCTGTAATATAAGGCACAACGTCCATCTGGTAGCTTGGAACGTGTGTTGTTCCGTCTGTTACTATGTAAGCTCCGTCTGTTGTGTCAGGTGCACTTGCGGCTGCTCCTGTTGAAGCGGTTCCGGCCTTATCTGTTGCAGTTACTGTGAGTTTAATGTTCTGTTCTGCAACATTTGGAATCTGGGCTGTATCAATGCTGATTGTCCAGTAAATCTTGTGTCCGCCCTGGCTCATATACGCTGTATCTTCATACCAGCGTGAAGCATCTGTTGCTGCCGTGCTGATTGTCCATTCATAGCTTCCCGTTGAAGAAACTGCGGCTCCTGAGTTTCCGCTTAATGCACTCCATCCGCCGTTTGCAAGATATGTTTCGCTCGTTGAAGTTGAATCGTAAGTTCCCATTGCAATATCTGCAAAACCTGTAAGGGCTGTACCTGAAGAATTTGCAAGCGTGAACTTAAGTTTTTTAAGCGAGTGCTCATCATAAGCAGTTCCTGTGAATGTAATCTTTCCTGAAACTTTAGGGTCACTTCCGTAAAGAGTTGCCGCTGCAGTTCCTGTTAAGTCACCTTCAAGTTCAATGTGTCCGTTTGAAGCTGAATTTCCATAAATTGAGTTCTTGGAAGCGCTTTCCCAGTAGAACGGATTTACTACAACACGAGGAGGGACTGAGTCTACAAGGTCAATTGTAAAGTCATTTACTAAGAGTACACAGTTCTGAGAAGTTGACCCCTGTACAAGTTCATCTGTTGAATCCCAGAAGGTAAATGAAGCTTTTTTACCTGTACCGTCGTTTGCTTCCGTTACGGCTGCAACAATCTGTGCGTTTGTAAGGGTGTAGCCGTAGAGAGATGTAGATTTTGTGGCCTTGTTATAAGAAACACTGCCGATTTTCTGTGAAGATACAAGTGAAGCAAGAGTGTTATCTGGCGCAGCAGTAACACCGGCTCCTGTTCCGCTTGAAGGTACTGCTGCAGTCGTTGAAGCACCACGTCCGTAAACCATCATAAGCGGTTTTTCTTCAGTAATATTTCCACCTACAATTTCTGCAATTACGGCAAGCTTGTCTTTAATCTTGAATGCACTTCCATAAGAGGCTGTAGAAATTTCCTGTGAAGCCTTTACTTCTGTGGTTTCAATTCCATAAGTGGTGTTTGCATCATAAAGATTGTATGCTTCAAATTCACCGGCTGTCCACGTTCCGCTTGAATCCAAATCTGTTCCTAAGAATACTTTTGCAAGACGAGGAGCTGAGTTTTCTACCTTAACAGGATAAGTTTTTCCACTTACGTTTCCAGCCTTATCGAATGCAAGAACAACAAGCGCACAAGGACCGTCAGGGATGTTGTAAGAGTGAATTGTTGCATCCCAGCTGTAGCCGACAGATTTAGAGCCGGTTAAAGTTTCAGGCATCAAGTCACCGTCATCAGAAGAGTTTTTGAATGTGAACGGATTTGCGCTCTGGCTGTCTACGCTTTCTGTTGCTGTATTATCAACAATCTGTGCATAAGGGAAGTATGCTGTTGCAGTTGTGTCTGAGGTAACGCCTGTACTTGTGTTGAATGTTACAGCACCGGAAGTTGAATTAATATCTGTGATTTTTCTTAAAAGACCGCCGATTTCAATAAGGCCGCCTTTTCTGATATGAGCATTACCGGTAACATCTGCTGCTGTTGACGGTGTAAATGTGTAGCCGTCTGCATTCATCGTTCCTGATACAGCCTTTGAGTAAAGATAGAATGTATCATCTCCCTGAGTAAACGGACGTGCGGTAAGATTTCCGTCAATTGCAGCCTTTGCGTCTGCTGTTCCAGTAGTAACCAGCGGGTCAAGGACAGATTCTGTTGTATAAGTTGTTCCGTCAATTGCTTTTGCGCGGACAAAATAGAAGGCAAGCCGTTCAAATCCGGAAGCAGTTTCTTCTACAACCCCGCCGAGAGTATACATATAGTTAGAATCAGTTACAGTATTTGAAACATCACTCAAAACATTAGAACTGTCTTCCAGAAGTGATGAACCCTTATAGACATAATTAATTTCCGGAGCATCGTTATCGATATTAAGAGAATATGTTCTTGAGATAGTATGGTCAGAATCTTTTACAATTACCGTGTATTCAACAGAAGATGATGATTTATCAACAGGTATAAAGAGATACTGAGTAACTTTTGAATCTTCTGTGCCCTGTGTGGAAGCAAAATAGTCTGTACCGGAAGAAAGGACCGTTGTACCTCCGTTAAGATTTTTTGTTACAGAGAATGATTTTAATTCACTTTCATCCTGAAGTTTTACTGTTAAGAACCAGTCTCCCTTAAGATAAACGTCACTTCCGCCATATTCCTGACTTGAAGTTATATTACTTGATGCAAGAACTGTAGCTGCTGCAACACTGTTAGTTTGCGGAGCAGATTCAAACTGATACAGATAGCCTTTCTGACCCGGAGCGGTGTTATCAATATTAATATAGTACCAGTCTGTCCAGGTTCCGGCTTTTCCTTCTGCGTTTACTGCACAGGCACGGATTGCAATGTAAGTAAGTTCGTCAGCAGCCGGATTCATTTCTCCGTTTTCATTGATTGTAATATTCCATGAACCTGTTTTATCTGCCTTAATTCCCCAGTCAAATTCATCTGCAAGTGTAAGAGTTTTTCCTACACTACTTTGAACCTGAGCTTTTGTCATTACAGTAAGACCGTGAGAAGAAGCCCATGCCGAAGTTTTTGTGTAAGTTCCGCTGTTTGCAAGGTTGTTCGTTCCGTTTATAACCTGCAGATAAACTGAATTAACTGTCGTTGTATTTGAAGGAATAATAGAACTTCCTGTAATGCGGATTGCACCTCCAAGTGTTACCCATGCAACCTTGTTTCCGTCAATATCAGTTCCATAATTAGATGCATTTGGATAAGAAATTTCTGTCTTTGGTCTGTCTGCATTCGGATTGTGCAGGATTTTTTTATTTCTATCAATCGTAACATTACCCAAACTGTCTGTTGTTTTTATATAGAATGGCAGTGTGTAAATTTCATTGGCAACCGTTGTTGTATAAGTTGAATTATCACACAAGTCAAGTTTTTCTGCTTTTACAGTAAATGCCCAGACATTTACTGTCTTATCATCGTCAAGAGTATCATTCCAAATTGAGTTCCCTTCCCCGTCAACAGCTGAAGCAAGATTTGCATCGCTCATAGCTGCCTGAGCAAGAGTTGGAATAAGCCATGCTGTTGTAAGAGTTCCTGCATTTCCTGCGTCTGTAGAAGTTCCTGCAAAGGTAATATCACCGGTCAGTTCTTCATTTGAAGAAGGAGTTGTAATAGTTACGGCAGGTCCTGAATTATCAACATTAAAGATTGAAGAACTTGTTCCTAAAAGCCCTGACTTATCAAAAACTTCTATTGTGCCTGAAACTGAACCTGTTTCTATTCCAGAAAGGTCAAGATAGTCTGTTGTCCAGACTGCTGTTGTTGTACCAGTAACAGTGCCGCTTTGACTAAAGCCTTCTTCTTCATATACTGTTCCTGATGCAATCTTAAGCTCTTCTGCTGAACCGTCTGAAGCCTTTTTATAATTCAAGGTTAAGCGGATGCCGTCAATTCCATTGGCATCGTAGCCGGTTACTGTCATCTTAATGTATTTTTTGTTCACACCGCCAACACAGAGACTTGTTCCAGGTGCTGCGGCTGTTCCGTTTTCTGTTTTTGATGAATCATAAGCCTGAATCTGAGTATTCTGGATAGTTGGTGCCGTAGCGTCACTCTTATAAGAAAGGGCTGTACTTGAATCAACGGCAGTGCTCGTCTTAAACTGGAAATAAGGCTGCTCATAATTATAATCAGCTTCGCTTACAGTTATAGTTTTTGCCGTATAGAATACAGTGTCTGCATTATCAATTATATAGAAATAAACAGTTTTTTCGCCGTCTGCTGTATCTGCCGGAGTAAATGTGAATTCACCGGTAGCAGCATTAAATGTCGTTATTCCCGTTGCGCCGTCTGCTGAAGTAATCGGGCTTGATGAAGCAATAAATGTCTTAACGGCACTGGAACTTGTAGAGTCATCATCACTTACAGTTCCCTCGATTTTTGCTTTCTCACCATATTTCAAAATGTAAACAGGATCAGAATCTGTACCGGAATTTGTAAGATTCGTGACTTTTACTGTCGGACGGTCAGAATCCATATCAACTGTGTATTTGAAATAGTTGATTCCTTCTGTATATTTGAATGAAGAAGTTGCAAGGTCGTAAACATTGTTGTTTCCCGCTCCGTCAGTTACGACAGGAATAAAATAAAGTATAGCTGTTGTCGGAGCAGAAGCTACTTCTGTCAAATCATAAGTATCAATATCTGTAAATGACCAGCTGTAAATTTTTGAAACATCAGTGATTTCAGAAACTTCTTTGAATTTAGTTGTGTCGGTAAAATCTCCGTCTGGAACAGCTGTTGAAGCATAAAGTACAAGTTTTACAGGGCTAGAGCCCTCTGAAGTGACTTTTCCAGTAAGCTCCATTTTTCCGTTTATTTTTGTCTCTGTCGAAGGAGTTGAAATGCTGACTTCAGGAGATTCCTTATCAAATGAAAGGGTAAACAGAGTTGAAGAACTTGAATTTCCGGCCGCATCTGTAACTGTACCGTTTACATTGTAAGTTTCCCCCTGAGTAAGAGAACTTATTTTTGAAGCAGGAATTATTGCAGCCCAGGTATATTTTCCATTTGAATCTGTTGTGCGGTTTCCATCTTCATCATAAATTACGGCTGTGGCTGTTGTTTCTGACTCTCCGCTGAAAGCAAGAGTAATTTTTGAGACGCCTGAATTTTCTGAAGCCGGTAAATCAGAATAAGTTCCATTTACAGTGATTGCAGATACGCCGTTTGTATACTGCTGTCCGCTTTCTGAGCAGACTAAAATCGGACTTTCCGTATCTACATTGAGAAAAACATTATTATATTTAATGTAGCTTCCAGTATCTGTTTTTACAGTTACCGCATCTTTACTTACATTTCCTACATTATCAACAGCAACAAGCGCAATGTAATTCTTCCCGACCTGTAGTCCTGAGATTGTCGTGTTAAAGTTACTATCAATCAATGCCCAGTACTTTGTTTTGCCGTCTACAGTAACACTGCCTCCTTTTTCAACTTTAGTCTGGGCACCCGGATCATCATCTCCGTCTGAAACTTCACCGATTACACCTTCATCATTTCCATCAATTCCAGTGTAGAATACACGTTTTGTTTCAACTTCAGAAAGAGGTGCAAAATATCCGTCTTTTTTAGTTTCATAATTATCAAAGAAGTCTGTGATTTGTGAATCTTCCGGTTCAGTTTTAAAGAGCTTGTAGTAAATCATCTTTACGCCTGAACCTTCGTCCAGGAAGTTACCGCGGATTCTGATTGTAGTCGAATTTCCGAATGTATTTCCGGAGTATTTACTGCCTGCATTCTTATCGTAAGCATCGTTCCAGAGTTCATTATCTGAATCAATGTCATCGTTGTCTGCTTCGCCGATTCTGAAATAAACATCTTTTCCTTTTCCGTCTTCTGCATGAAGTGCTTTTGGCGGTGTAATATCAAATTTGAGAGTAACCGGTGTGCTTACTCCAATATTTCCAGCAGAATCTTTAGAATACATGTAAAGGTTTGCCCCGTAATAACCTGAATCAACACTTTCTGCATGAACTGTAAAGCTCCACTTGTTAACGCCGGAAAGATTTTCAGAAGTATACGAAGCTGACGATTCTTCTGTATCTGCTGCTGTAAGGGCAACAAGTTTAATCCAGTTTGTACAGGCTTTGGCAGTGGAAAGGTTATCTGTTACAAGACCTGTCACGGTAAAGTCATTTTTCGGATTAATCCAGTAAGAAGAACCTGATTCAGAAGACGGCGAAACAGCAGAAAGTTCCGGAACCGGATTCTGAGTGTCCAGAGTAAAGGTACGTGAAAAGCTTCCGGTTGCGCCGTTGTCAGCGGCAAGGGTAAGACTTACTTCATAATCACCGGTTCCAATTACACTGGTGAATTCAGAAGCAATGCCTGCGGTTGTAAAGCGCCAGTAATATGTAATTGAAGAAGATGAATCATTTGTCGTGTAACAGTAAGATGATGCAAAATCACCTGAATAATCAGGAGCCGCAGCTACTTTTTCGACATTAATATTTCCGCTGTGAGTAGTTTTATTTAAAGAATTACCTGAATCAGTAACTGTTAATGAGTATGAAAGAGAATTAACAACAGCAGACGAAGAAATTGTACCTGCAACATAAAGCAGTTCATCAAGACTTGAAACATTTCCTGTGAAAGCTTCGCCGCTTACAACAGAATTGAGTTTTTTACCTTCAGTTGCCTTGATTACAGGTGCACTTGTAGAAACAGCACCGCAGAATCCGTAGCCGGCTGTGTTTACGCTGACAAGTTCTTTGCCAGAAATATCAGTTCCGGTAACAAAGAACTGATAATTATGACCTGCTTCAAAATCACTGACAGAAAGCTGTTTTGAAAGAGAAGACACATTAGTTTCAGTTGAAGCATATGTATAAATGCCTGAAACATCGATTCCCCATTCTGAAGCTTCATTTTTAACATCTTCATTCCATGTCCACAAAAGCGTAAAGTATCCTGCATCATAATTTTCTTTTGTAAACATATCTTTTGAAACAGCACCGCTGTATTTTGTTTTATCGATGCGGTAAATGCTTACTGTGCTTGTTTTGATATTCTTGTGGTCTGCACCTACAGTCAAAGATACAGGAACCGGAGCACCTTCATAAACTCTTTTGTAGCCTTCTTCAGAATAAGTATCAGTATCTTCTGCTGCTTCAGCTACAGAAACGCACTCATAACCGCCGGCGGTATAAAGCGGATTATTCATCGGATTTACATTAAAAGTCAGATAAACAGGTCCTGCAGAAACATCATCATTTGCTGTATCCGAAATTACAGGAGTTTCTGATGTATCTGTAGAAACACTTTTCGATATTTCCAAAATAGAATCAATTGTAGAAGCGTATTGTGTAAAATCAGACGAAGTTTTATTTAAATAAGCTCCCAAATCAGCCGGCGAGAAAGAACCGACAGTTTCATCATCACCACTGATTAAATTCTGCATGCTTGTTATTCCACGATAGAAGGTTGTTGTTTTATTTCCTTCTCCCGTTCCGGAATCTTCTGAATTCAGATAAATTTTTGCTCCGTCATAAGCAGTAACTGTAAAATAGATTTTAACATCACTGATTGAACTGCCTGATTCATAAGCGGAAATATTATCACTTCCAAGCAGAGAAGCATAATTATTGTAGATTTGAGAATATGCCTGTCTGTCACTCGAATTTGAATAATAATGTGCAATTGTCAGAGGACTTGAATCGCTCAGGCTCGTAATATTTGAAAATGAAGAATCACCAATTGCATTTCCCGTCGAATCATAAAAACTTACTTTAAGTGTAGAAATTTTATTGCATAAATCATAAAAAGAACCTGTCAACTGTATGATTTGACCAAAACTTTCCGGAGAAGCAGAAGAACCTGATGTTGCAGGCTTTGTAAGAACAAGAACAGGCGCTGAGTTATCAATAGAAAAAGCACGGGCTGCCGTTCCTGAATGATGACCGGCATCGTCACGGGCAGTAACCTGAATTTCATAATCACCGTCACAGAATTTCCAGCCGTTATAGGCAGCATATTTTTCGCTGTCATATTCATTCAAAAGCACAGACCATTTTCCGTTTGAACCGACAGAAGCAGTTGTTGAATCAACGAGAATATTATCACTTCCATCGGCTGTTTTATAAACCTCAACAGAAACGGAGCTTACTAATTTATCATCAGACCAGACACCTGCAAGCAGGAATTTACCCTTAATTATGGCAAGTGAAGGAGGATATGTAATAGAAAGCATTGGTGCTTCTGTATCGACAGAAGAGCCTAAACCGGCATCTTCACCACAACCTGTAAAGCACACAGACAGGATAACACTTAAAAAAGCCAGACTTAATCCTTTCATAAATTTTGTAATCATTTTTGTATTCATATTTGTCCTCCAGGAACTTTTTTCAGTATCAGTTTACGAGATTATCCTTAATTGAGTTTAAAATTTGATAAGAAAAATAAGAATATTCATATTCATATCGGCTGTTCTTAAGTCCAAATTTACATTAACTTTTTGATATTCAGAGATTTTCTTTCTGATTTTTTTACAGCATATAAAGAAAATTTATTTTACTTAAAAGAAAAATTATGATACAATTTTCTGTTGTCTATCGTTCAGCTAGGTTTCGGCAGGAGGATAAAAGTGGAATCAATGAACCAGCGCAGACTTAGTGACATAAGCTTCCTCATTGACAGCGAACTTAATGTCAAAGATGCAAACCGTTCTTTTTTGCGCCTCGTCCAGAAAACTGATTTCAATTTAAACATCTCCTACATGCTCGAAGAATCCGATACCCGAAATCTTAAATTCTTCCTTTCAAATTTTGATGACAAATTAACAAAACACAGCTTTTTAGCAAACATAAAGCCTTTCGAAAATTCTATTTCCTGTATTTTCACAATCACAAAAGAAAACGGCCTTTTCCGCGTCGTTATCGAAGAACTTTCCTATTCGCGCCAGCTTTTAAACAAGGCTTTACTTGAAAGCCGTGAATTTACTGCCCTTCTCCAGAATTTTGATGCCTATTATTTCACTTACGACGGCAAAAAATATATTCTCAAAAATACAAAAGATTTAATTACTGTTTTTGATGGTCAGAAGGCTGCCTTCAAAGAATATTTAATTCATACCTTCAAAATAAATCTTCATAACGCCGACACAGCAGCTCAGCTTGACTCTATGTTTGCAAATATCGAAGAATTCAAATCAAACAAATATTACAATTTCTTACAGACAGACAAAAAAATTTTCACGATACACACTTTAAAAACCAGCACGCGCGACAATTCTTTAATCGTCGGTTCAATCAGCCTGCATAAAGCAAAAGAACCTTTAATGAACACTCATTCTGAAAGCAGGGACGGTCTTACAGGTCTTTACAATAAAAAAGCCATTACAGAAATGGCTATCAAAAAAATCAACGAAGAAAAAACTCCCTGCACACTGATTATTCTTGATGCCGACAAATTTAAAGAATGTAATGATTCTTACGGCCATATTTTTGGTGACAGAGTTCTCGTTACAATCGCAAGCTGTATCACTGATGCAATTAAAGGCAAAGGTGTTGCCGGCAGAATCGGTGGTGATGAATTTTTAATTATTCTCGATCTTGTCGAAGAAGATGATATCCGTAATGTTACCCGTAATATCCGTACAGGAATTCAATGGAATATCACAAATGTTGAACCTGGCAGTATTGTAACCTGCTCAATGGGTATTGCCCGCTTTCCTCTTCATGCACAGAATTACAACGATCTTTTTGAACTTGCCGATAAATCTCTCTATATTGCAAAATACCGCGGCCGGAACTGTTACATTATTTACAAGCCTGAAATTCACGACAAAATCATCGTCGAAAACAAACAGGTTGACAACAGAGTATCTTCCGGAAAATTCTTTGCGGACAGTGTTGATTCAGAATTACAGATTCTTAATGAATTAGATAATCTTAACAAAGACGATTCTAAATCTGTTCTCAAAGTTTTAAATCTTGTCTGCTCTTACCTTCAGATTTCAAAAATTACAGTCTACGACAAAAATTTAAAACTAAAATATATTGCCGGCAAAGATAAAAACGACATCCGCAAAGATTATCTTGCAGAAGGAGCAGATTACTTTCACTTCTTCAACGAATATAATTTTCTGCATCTTGATAATACAAATATTCTCAGCTCTGTTGACGGTAAATTTTATGAAATGTACCGGAATTCAGACATTTCAACTACTCTCGAAGCTTTATTTAAAACAAAATCAGGCAAACCTAAAATGCTGATTTGTTATGATTTATATAAACCAGCCCGCTCATTTAAAAAAGATAAAATCACATTCGCTCTCCTTATAGCTAGAAAATTATCAGAAATTCTGTAAAATATATCAGTCGCTTTTGCGATTTTTATGGAGTAAATCATGAAAGTTTTAGTAATTGGAAGTGGTGGCCGCGAACATACAATTGCATGGCGTCTGGCTGAGTCAAAACTTGTAAACGAAGTTATCTGTGTTCCTGGTAACGGCGGAACTGCACATGAAGCAAAGTGCCGAAATATCGACCCGAAAGAAAATCCAGCTCTGGCAAATTTGTCTCTTAATGATGCAGCCTGTACAATTGCAAAATCAGAAAAAGTAGAATTTGCTGTTGTTGGACCTGAAGATCCTCTTGCAGAAGGAATTGCAGACGCTCTCTGGAATGCAGGCATTCCAGCAGTCGGTCCAAAAGCAAAAGGTGCTGCCCTCGAAGCTTCAAAAGATTTATCAAAAATTTTCATGCAGAAATATGGTGTTGCCTGTGCTGATTCTCAGACTTTCACAGATAAGCAGGAAGCACTTGCTTATGTACGCCAGAAAGGTGCTCCTATCGTTATCAAAGCAGACGGTCTTGCAGCAGGCAAAGGTGTTGTAGTAGCAAAAACTCTTGAAGAAGCCGAAAATGCTGTCGAAGAACTTACTGCAAATCTTGGCGAAGCAGGCAAAAAACTTGTTATCGAAGAATATTTACAGGGTGTAGAAATTTCAGTTCTTGCTGCAGTCAGTGTAACAGAAGAAAGCGCTGCAAACGGTAAAGCCTGTATTAAAGCTTTCCTTCCAGCGCGTGATCATAAACGCCTTATGGACGGAGCTAAAGGTCCGAATACAGGCGGAATGGGTGCAGTCTGTCCTCTCAGCGATGTTACAGACGAAACAATGGCTCTCTTTGAAAAAAATATTCTTCAGCCGACCCTAAAAGGTTTAATTTCCGAAAAAATGGATTACCGCGGCTTTATTTTCTTTGGTCTTATGCTTACAAAAGAAGGACCAAAAGCTCTTGAATACAATGTACGCCTTGGTGATCCGGAAACTCAGGCTGTTCTGCCGATGATGGATTTTGATTTTGCAGAACTCTGCCAGTCTATTATGAACGGCTCTCTGGATTCATTTGAAATGAAATGGAAAACAGGTTTCCAGGTTGCTCCTGTTGCTGTTTCCGGCGGTTATCCGCACAAATATGCAAAAGGCAAAGCAATTTCCTTCGATAATTCAAAAATTGAAAATGCAGGCGCAAAAATATTTATTGCAGGCGCAATAAACGACCGCAGAGCTAAAACCCCTGTGCTGATTACAAACGGAGGCCGCGTTCTGGCATGTTCTGCACATGGTTCAACTTTTGATGAAGCATGGAAAAAAGCTTACGAAGCAATGGAAGGCGTAAAATTCGATGCTATGTTCTTCAGAAAAGACATCGGATTACCTGGAGCTGCCGAAAGTAACTAAAGCAAATTGACATCTCTTCTCAAAGGCTTTTACAAAACCCTTTTCTCTATAGCAGTTCCAATAATTCTTCAGAATCTGCTCCAGACTTTCGTAAACATGATGGATACTATCATGGTCGGTCGTCTTGGAGCAACGGAAATTGCGGCTGTCGGGCTTGGAAACCAGATTTATTTTATGCTGGCGATGGTTGTATTCGGGGTCAGTTCAGGAAGTTCTATTTTTATTTCGCAGTTCTGGGGTGCACAGGATTTACGGGGTATCAGAAAAACTTTCGGAATTATGCTGGCTGCCTGCACGACTGTTTCTCTTGTGTTTATGTCACTTGCACTTACTGTTCCGGAAAAACTTCTCGGTCTTTATTCAAATGACGAAAATGTTATCCGTGAAGGCGTACGTTATTTAAAAGCCGTTGCTTTCAGTTATCCGGTAATGACCGTTTCCTTTACCTGTCAGATGGCTTTCAGAAGCACTGAACGGGTTGTTCTGCCAATGGTCACAACGGCAGTTTCCTTTGTACTGAATGTCATTTTTAATTCACTTTTGATTTTCGGCTGTCCTGCTCTGGGAATTCCAAAATTTGGAGTTGCAGGTGCTGCCATTGCAACAGTAATTGCCCGCACAGCCGAAATGATTATAACAATCACCTGGAGCCGTGCAAAAAAATATGAAGCTGTTTCAAATCTGCGCGAACTTTTGAGCTTTGAACGTGTATTTGTACTTAAACTGATTAAAGTTGCAGCTCCTGTCCTTCTTTCAGAAACTCTCTGGGGACTGGGTATCACTACCCAGAATTCGATATTTTCTCATGCAGGGACAGAATCTTTTGCAGCTTTCAGTATTATGAATACAGTAAGTCAGCTTACCTGGGTCTTTTTTATCGGTATGGGCAGTGCTTCTTCAGTAATACTCGGAAAGAAAATCGGTGCCGGTGAAGAAGAAGCTGCACGTGCATACACAAACCGTTTCTGCTGGTTTTTACCGCTTATGGGAGCAGTAATCGGTCTTTTTTTATTCCCTATTTCCCGGATTCTGCCGCATATTTTTAATGTTTCACCGCAAATAATTACAATCACACAATCCATGCTTTATGTTCTCATGTGCATGTATCCTTCACGGGCATTTAATATGCTGATTATTGTTGGTGTATGCCGGTCAGGAGGCGACACAGTCTTTGCTTCGGTAATAGACAATGTGTGGATGTGGGCACTTGCAATTCCACTTGGATTTACAGCAACTTTTTTATGGAACAGCCCTGCATGGCTTATCTTAATCTGCCTTGAAAGCGAGCAGATGCTTAAAACCGTATGCGGTATCTTGCGTGTAAGAAGCGGAAAGTGGCTTCATAATGTCACAAAATAGCTGTCAGTTCAAATAGCGGTTCAGCACTTTCTGAAGTTTATTCAAATAATTCTTTTAATTCTTTTTCAGTGAGTAAGTTAAGGGCAGCGGCTACCATTACACAGCAGTTAACTTCATATTCGGCCCACATTGCACCTTCTTTAAGACGGTCAAATGTAATTATGCCGAGAGGTTTTTCTACAGTTCCCAGAATACACTGAATTGATGATTTTACACCGCGGTTTTCCAGAATCTTGGCAAATGATTTTGCAGCATCACGCAGTTCTGTAGTGAAATTAATCCTGATAAAAGGCTTTTTATTGAAAGCATCAGAAAATTCCTGAGAAAAGACATAACATGCATCTTCAAGTTTTTTAGAAGCTTCTCCAACGCAGTAGATTCGCTTCATTGCCGGTCCGTAATAAACATTGACGGCCCCAAGATTGTATGTTTTAACCATGTGTTCAAGAACAGTATTAATAGCTTTATGAGGCTCAGTGCGTAAATTTAAAAGGAAATCAGACATACTTTTAAGTTCAAGCACTTCACGAACATCATATTTTATGCCTTCTGTTTTAGATTCCGTTGCCTTTTTATAAAGTTCACCATGCAAATCTTCACGGTAAAATACATATCTGTCCCGCCCCTTATCTTTTGCACGGTAAAGACAGAAATCAGCCTTTTTAAAAAGTTCATCAAATGTATCTCCATCTTTAGAATACTGGGAAGCACCAACAGAAGCAGTAACTTTTATATCAGAGAAAGTATTTTCAAATGCAGCACTGATATTTACATTTATAGCCCGTAAAATTGATCGGAAAATGCTTTCTTCAGACATATCTTCAAGAATGACCAGAAATTCATCACCGCCATAACGGCCGATTACACCCTGTTCGCCGACAACTTCTTTAAGAACTTCGCCTGCCTTTTTTAAGACTTTATCACCGGCCAGATGCCCGTAAGCATCATTAACCGGCTTAAAATGATCCAGGTCAACAATTGCTAAAACTGCATGCTCTTTTGTGCCGGGTGTAAAACGTTTTTCGGCAAAAGACATGATTGCTTTTTTGTTATAAACATCAGTAAGAGGGTCAATTTTTAATTCCTGAAGAAGCTCTGTTGATTTATCACTCTGTTCGACCAGAAGTTCCGGCAGCATGCGTCCAACCATAAAAACATCGCCGTTATCTTCAAGCCGGATAGCTTTAAAAGTCATTTTTTCATGTGATAATGCTCCGGAGCGGAATGAACAGGAAATATTTGCTTCAAATTCAGAATTACATTCTTTTAATTCCTGAATTTTCTGCATGAAAAGGGAAATACTTTCTTCATCAATAAGAGATTCTTTTATAACCTGCTCTGCCCAGGAATCTATGTTCTGCTCATAAATTGTAATTTTTTGATTTTGAAGGAAGTTGTGCATCCGGAATATATTTGTTGATTTCTGATAATAGAAAAGATATTCATTTGTAATTCCAAGTGCATGATTAATGCGTTTTTCAAAAGAATTTGCTTCACGATAAAAAACAAGTGCATCCGTAACTTCGATTATGTAAACTGAAATACATTTTTTTTCGTTGTGAACATCTTCACCCACAGAAACAATATTGTACTGATACTGGCCTGAAATTTTCTTGAATTTATAAGCCCGGAATTCATCGCGGTTACGGCTTTCTTCTAAAAATTCTAAGAACTGCTGTTTATGTTCAGGAGCCAGTAAATCTGAAATATTATCATATAAAAAACCCGGCATTTCAAAATAAGAATAAAATTCTTTGTTCCGGTCGAGTATTTTGAAATCTTTGTCGATGTAGGCAATTTTTATTTCAAGATTCTTCACTGATTTTCCTTAAAAAAACATATCTCTTTATTATAAACGAAAATAAGTAATTTTTAAAGAAAATTTCACAATTATTAAACTTTATTTTAATAAAACTTTGATTAAATCGCGCCGTCCGGCCTTTTCGAGCGCTTCTTTTACAAGCGGGGCATTTTCACGGCGGTTAAACTGAAGAAGGGCGCGCTGTAAACGGCGTTCGTGCGCTCCACGGGCAACATAAACTTCTTCAAAATTGCCGTCTGCAAGGCGATTGCGAGGATTTAAGCCTGTCCAGTACATACATGTAGAAAGACTTCCCGGAGTCGGATAAAAATCCTGCACCTGATCCGGCACGAATCCTGTTTTTTTAAGGTATAAGGCAACTTCAATCGCTTCGGCAAGACCTGCCCCCGGATGCGAGCAGATGTAATACGGCACAAGATACTGCTTTTTCCCGAGCTTACGGTTCCAGTCTGCATATTCGGCGGCAAATTTTTCGTAAAGCTCATGGCTTGATTTTCGCATAAGACGGAGGAGCTTGTTTGAAACGTGTTCAGGGGCAACTTTGAGCTGGCCTGAAATGTGATATTCGACAAGTTCCTTAAAGAAAGTTTTGTCATTGTCCATCATAAGATAGTCAAAGCGGATTCCGGAGCGGATAAAAACCTTTTTGACTTTCGGAAGTGAGCGCAGTTTTCGCAAAAGTTCGACATATTCTGTGTGATCGACATTTACGTTTTTACACGGATTTGTTCCCATACAGTCTTTGTTCGGGCACGCACCGCGTTCTTTCTGAAATTTACACGCATCATGCCGGAAATTTGCGGTAGGTCCTCCGACATCATGAATATATCCCTTAAAATCAGGATTTTCCGTCATGATTTTTGCTTCTTTAACAAGACTTTCGTGACTCCGGGCCTGAATGCGCCTGCCCTGATGAAAAGTAATCGCACAGAAAGAGCACGCTCCAAAACAGCCACGGCTTGAAACAAGGCTGAACTGCACTTCGCTGAGTGCCGGAATGCCGGTTTTGCCGTTTTCGGCAGGTGCATCGTACATCGGATGCCATTTTCGCGTAAAAGGAAGCTCGTAAATTGAATCAAATTCTTCTGTCGTAAGAGGAAGTGCGGCCGGTTCCTGCACGATAAAACGCGCGTCTACAGGCTCAGCAAGAATATGACCGTTGATTGCGTCCGTATTCTGCTCCTGAATAAGGTAACTTTCTGCAAAAAGCCGCTTGCTTTCAGGAGTATTTTTGCTGATTTCGGCATAAGAGGGAAGCATTATGGCTTTTTCTGGAATTTCTTCAGGCTTGCTTGTATACCACACTGTTCCCCGCACCCCGCGGATAGCTTTAGCAGGAACGCCTTCACGCAATTTTGCCGCAATTTCTAAAATAGAGTGCTCGCCCATGCCGTACATAAGTAAATCTGCCTTTGAATCAAGCAGAATTGAGCGGCGCACTGTGTTTGACCAGTAATCATAATGGCTTGTCCGGCGTAAACTTGCTTCGATACCACCGATTATGACATTAACGCCTTTGTACGCTTCACGGATTTTTGAAATATAGGTGATTAAAGCCCTGTCCGGTCTGTGGCCTGCCACTCCGCCGTGAGCATAAACATCTTCGCTGCGGGGCTTGTTGTTCGCAGTGTAATTTGAAACCATCGAATCCATAGCCCCCGCACTGACCAGAAAACCTAAACGCGGCCGGCCGAATTTACGGAATTCTTCGACATTTTTCCAGTCCGGCTGGCATAAAAGGGCGACAGAATAACCGTTTGCTTCGAGTAAACGCCCCAAAAGAGCTGAAGCAAAAGAAGCGTGGTCAACATAAGCATCGCCTGAGACAAAAACGAAATCAGGTTCGTCTATGCCGCGTTCGAGAAGGTCTTGTTTTGAAATTGGAAGGAAGGGATTAGACACGGAGAGAATTATAGCACAAAATCGATGAAATGATTAGCATTCAATTTCGTTTCTTTCCCTTTTTATGATATAATAAAAAAATGGAATATATGCAGGAAGCTTTAAAAGAAGCATACAACGGAATAAACAATTACGAAGGCGGACCGTTTGGTTCAGTAATAGTAAAAGACGGGAAAATAATCGGCCGCGGGCACAACCGGGTTCTTTTAAAAAAAGACCCTACCTGCCACGGCGAAATGGAAGCAATCCGTGATGCCTGTAAAAATCTGGGGACTCATGACCTTTCCGGCTGTGAACTTTACACAACCGCCGAACCCTGTCCGATGTGCCTTGGAGGAATTCTCTGGGCAAACATCAGAAAAGTTTTTTACGGATGCACTATTTCCGACACGGATAAAATCGGCTTCCGCGATGACGAATTTTACAAGTGCTTTGAAAAAAAAGGCGGAGACTATTCTGCGCAGGAACAAAACCGCGAAGAATGTCTCAAACTTTTTGAGGATTACTCAAAACTCAACGCTCAAAGATATTAATTTACTGCTCCTGAACAACTTCGGTTACTTCAGGGCAGGCATCTTTTAAATAGCGTTCAACGCCCATTTTTAAGGTCATAAGAGCCATCGGGCAGCTTCCGCAGGCACCTGTTAAACGAAGATGAACACGATTCTGTTCATCAATCGAAACGAATTCCATATCTCCACCATCTGCCTGAAGCTGCGGGCGGAACATATCAATTGCTTCCAAAACGGTAGCTTCCTGTTCTTTTGTCATAATTTAACTCCTGAAATAAAGATAATAGAATTCCGGAAAAAAAGAAAGTTAAAAACGATTGAAAACTCTTTTCAGCATGAGTAAAATAATTTTATGAATTATGGAGTTATTAAAAAAGTTGATATAGCTGATGGCTTAGGTGTAAGAGTTTCTCTGTTTGTTTCCGGATGCCGGAATCACTGCAAAGGCTGTCACAATCAGATTACCTGGGATTTTAATTTTGGAAAGCCTTTTACAGAAGAAACTGAACAGGAAATTCTTGAAGCCCTCAAACCAGCTCATATTGCAGGTCTTACAGTATTGGGCGGTGAACCTTTTGAAGAAGAAAATCAGGAAGTTCTTGCTCCATTTCTGGAACGTGTCAAAAAAGAATTCCCTCAAAAAAATATATGGTGTTACACCGGCTACCTCTATGACAAGGATTTGCTTCCTCAGGATGGACGAAAACACACTCCTTTTACAAACCGTATGCTGGCATGCATAAATGTTCTTATTGACGGACCTTTTATCGAAAATCTCAAAGATTTGACTTTAAATTTCAGAGGGTCAAGGAATCAGCGTATTATTGACCTGGAGCACAACTGTCTTTTAAAGCTATAGAGTAAAAGACACAATAAGTAAAAACTGTTATAATCTAACTGATTTTTAATCGCAAAAAAAGGAAAAAGGAAAACAAAATGGATAAACTTAGAGTATTATTGGCAAAAGGCAGAATTTACGAATCAGTATACGAACTTTTGAGCGATGTCGGTATTTCCCTCAAACTTGCAGACCGCACATATTTTCCTACAACTAATCAGGACGATCTCGCTTTTCAGGTCGTAAAGCCTCAGATTGCTAGCGCACTTTTGGCTTCAAATAAAGCTGATGTAGGTTTTTCCGGCAAAGACTGGGTTTACGAAAACGGCGTTCAGGATGGAGTCGAAGAAATCATGGATTTGGGATTTGATCCTGTCCGCATCGTTGCCGCTATTCCTAACACTGTTGATTTTGACAAACTCCTTAAAGGCAAGGTCACAATCGCAACTGAATACCAGACTTTGAGCAGAAAATGGGTCGAAGAAAAAAAGATTGACGGCACAATTTTCCGCACCTGGGGCACTTCAGAAGGCTTTGTTCAGGACAACGAAGATTCACTCGCCCAGATTTTAATCGACAACACATCGACAGGCTCAAGCCTGCGCGCAAATAACCTTAAAATCGTAGACACTTTGATGACTTCTTCAACAAGAATGTACGCATCAAAAGAAGCACTTAAACACCCTGCAAAAAAACAGAAAATCATGGAGCTCAAAATGCTCTTCGAATCTGTTTTGAATGCACGCGGCAGGGTTATGCTTGAAATGAACGTAGCAAAAGACAAGTTCGACGGCCTTATCAAAGCTCTTCCTTCAATGAAAAGCCCGACAGTAAGCCCGCTTTTCGGCGATGACGGCTATGCAGTAAAAATCGCAGTCAAAAAGAGCGAAGTCCCAACACTTCTTCCAAAATTGCAGTCTCTGGGAGCTACGGATATCCTTGAATATGCTTTAAGAAAGGTTATGATGTAGGAAAAACTATGACACGTACAGCTACTATCGAACGAATTACCGGCGAAACTCAGATTTCGCTTACTCTCAACCTTGACGGAACTGGCAAATGCACTGTCGAAAATCCAATCGGCTTTTTTGACCACATGCTCAAATCTTTCTGTAAACACGGGCTTTTTGACCTTTCCGGCACGATTAAGGGCGATTTAAACGTAGACCAGCACCACACCATCGAAGATACAGGAATTGTACTTGGCATGTGTTTTGCAAAAGCTCTCGGTGATTGTGCCGGCATTTACCGCAGCGGCTCATTTCTCTACCCTATGGACGAAGCTCTTTTACGTGCAGCAGTTGACTTCGGCGGAAGGCCTTTTCTGGTATGTAATGCCGAACTTACAGGCATTCCTCTTGTAAGCATTCAGGACGGTAAAGAAGGCACATTCCAGACCGACTGTTTCGAAGATTTCTGGAACGGCTTTGTTCAAGCGGCAAAATGTAATCTTCACTTAGATACAATCCGCGGTCGAAGCGACCACCACAAAATGGAAGGCCTTTTTAAAGCTGCTGCCCGTGCAATCCGAAGTGCAGTCGAAATAGACCCGCGCCGTAACGGAGAAGTTCCAAGCACTAAGGGCGTAATTGTTTAAAAGATCCGGAGGAATACAAATGATATACCCTTTTATGACTTTGCCAGATGATACGGAAATTACTCACACAGAAATGCGGGAAGACGGAACGGTAAAGGTTTATATTGAAACACCTGATGAAAAAGATGGATTTCACAATGTTGAGTGCATTCTTCCTCAGAAAAAATGGGAAAAAATTAATGGTTATTCCGAAGACGAACTGAACTATTATAAAAAACTTATAGATTCAACAACCCATCTGATTCTCGAATTTTCTCAGACGGGAGGTATACTTAATGCCTCAAATTTTTAAGGTCGGCTCTTACTGGATATATTTCTGGTCAAATGAAAATGAACCTGTCGAGCCGGTTCATGTACATGTTGCTGAAGGTCGCCCAGTTGCAAATGCCACAAAAATATGGATTACAAAAGATGGGAAATGCTGTCTCTGCAACAACAATTCTAAAATTCCCCAAAGAGTTCTAAACAGCATAATGCGGCTTATAGAATCAAGAAGCTTTGAAATAATTGCAGAATGGCAGGAACGATTCAAAGAAATCTCTTTCTATTGCTAAAAGATTTTAAAACGGTACGAAAGACTCAAATCAAACCATTTTGCCCCAGCTCCACCGTCAGAAGTGCTGGATTTTGTATATGTTGCTGATGAACTTGATTTTTGATAGTCGTCACCACGAACAATTCCGAGATAACAATATTCTGATGCCATAATGATAGAATGTTTTTCAGTAATTTTAGCTTCAAAGCCAATATGCCCTTTAAAAGCAGAAAAATATCCAATTGTTAAATCTGCAAAATCCAAGCTTCTAAGTAAATGTGAATCATAAGAAACCGCATAAAAATACGGGGCAACAAAAAATCCTGCATTAATAATAAAATTATAATAGGGATAAAAAGAAAAGTCACTTCCCAGCCATAAGTAATAGCTGATTCGTTTATAATCGATTACATCGCCTGTTAGTTCGCCAGTTGTTTGATTTTCAGAATTATTATAAGCATAATAGGGACCATAATTATTATAAGAACTTGTTCCTACAGTATTTCCATACCAATATGTTCCGTTACTCGCTGTAAATTTAATATTATTATACTCAAAGCCTAAGGAAGGTTTTATTCTAAATTTTTCTAAAAGTTTGAATTCGTATCCGCCTTTTATTTCAAAAGAAAAATCATGGTCTATATGATTATCACTTTCAGAATAATTTGTCTGTATTGTATTTCCTCCACTGGCAGCAGCATATTGAATGTTCTGCCAGTCTGAATCCTTCATTATTCCACTTGCTCGAGGAATACCTGCAGTAAATTTTGTTTCTGCAAAAATTCCTTTCCAGCCGCCACAAAGTTTTAATCCAGCTTGCAGTTCATTTTTTATTTCCCAGTTAAGTTCACTCAATTTATCATCTGAAAAATATGATTTATTCGAAAACACATACTCATCCAGCTGCCCCCACTTCATGCCGAACAGAGGCTCAACTGAAAGAGAAAAGTCTTTAAGAGAAACTGCAAATAATGAAAAAGAGAAAAAAGCAAAAGTAAGTGAAAGAAGGAATTTTTTCA
Organism: Treponema sp.; assembly: GCF_045657965.1. GTDB lineage: Bacteria > Spirochaetota > Spirochaetia > Treponematales > Treponemataceae > Treponema_D. The sequence continues at coordinate 22,769 of NZ_JAZOUG010000226.1, forward strand.
TATACTACTTATCGGAATAATTTTTCCGTTTTCAATTTTCAGTTTACGCCAGCGGGTCAACTCCGAAAATATTGCACAGCTGCTTTCGGGTTGCGTCCATGTCTTTCGGGTAAGGTGCTGTAAATGTGACTTCTTCGCCGGTTTTTGGATGTTTAAGAGTAAGTTTGTATGCGTGGAGTGCAAGCCGGCTCAAAAGAGGGCGTTCAGTTTTTTCGTCGCCGTTCCAGCGTTTTTTGAGTTCAGAAAGAAGAACCGGATGCTGATTTCCTGAATAAAGCGGATCGCAGACAATTGAAATTCCGAGTGACTGTAAATGTGAGCGGATCTGATGAGTGCGGCCTGTGTGCGGCTTTGCTTCTATCCATGAGTAAGGACCGCAGTTTCCGATATTTCTGAAATCAGTAACGGCAGCTTTACCATAACGCTGATTTAAAACTGTTCTGTGGCGGGAATCTCCGTCGACTAAGAGCTTTGAATCGACTTTTTTTGTTTCCCACATTGGGTGACCTAAAACAAGTGCATGATAGATTTTTGTTACTTCGCGGTTTTCAAACTGCATTGAAAGATTTTTGTGTGCTTCTGCATTTTTTGCATAAATTACACAGCCAGAAGTGTCCTTGTCGATTCGATGGACTGCAAAAAGCTTTCCGAACTCTTTCTGTGCTTCCAAATCAAGGCGGGGAGCATCTTCATCGTAACGGTCAGCAGCAATTAAGAGCCCTGAACGCTTATTAAGAACGACAATATCTTCATCATTATAAATAACTGTATAGTCTGGTGTAATTTTCATTATGCCATTATAAATTAAATCCGGAAGAAGTGCCACAAGGATGTGGCAAAAAGCAAGTTAACCGCAAGTTTTTGCCTGTCAAAAACTTGTCACAACATGGATGTCGACTAGCCATGGAAGCAAATCTTTATCATTCCAGTGAGTTTCTTTCATTATGTAACTGTTTTCCTTCATGCCGAAGCCGTGTCCGCCTTTCGGATAAGTTACAAAAATATGAGGAATGTTTTTTTCGGCCAGGGCTTTGTCGAGCCGGACAGAATTTTCGTAAATTACTACAGGATCATCTTCACAGGCAAGAATGAATGTCGGCGGCATGTCATCCGGAACATTCAGTTCCATCGAAAATTCGTCTTTAAGGCTTTGAGAATATGCGTGTCCCCAGAAATTCCATGGACGCCAGCCTTTTTCTGCATCCGGCGCGCTCCATTTATGCCCGAGTAAACTTCTGCGTGACCACTTATGGGAAATGTCATCCTGCATGGTAACAACCGGATAAATCGGCATTACAAAATCAGGACGGACGCTTTCTGAAGTTTTTATTCCAAGTTTTGTAAGTTCGTTATGAGTTGAAGCGAATTCGCCTGCCATTGTAACTAAATGGCCGCCTGCACTATAGCCGATTGCACCGACTTTGCTTTTATCGATATTGAATTCTTCTGCATGCTCACGAATATAAACAATTGCCATCTGAATGTCTTCGAGCTGGTCCGGATAATGGTGGCAGTTATAGGCAACCCGGTAGCGCAGGACAAAGGCGGCAATTCCGTGTTCAGAAAACCATCGCGCAGAAGCAAAACCTTCGTGCGGCATTCCAAGATGATGATAACTTCCGCCCGGACAGATTATTACGGCCGCAGTTTTTGAAGAAGATTCGCCTTTAGCCGGCGTGTAATAAAGAATTGTATCGCGTTTCTGAGTTTCCATTTTGGGAACGCCGTCCCAGAGAAAGACTTTTTGAGTGTAATCTTTTGAAAAAATATTAATAGACATCAAAAGAAAAAAAACAGAAAAAAATAAAAAAGTAAGGGAATTTTTTTTATAATCCATAAAATTTATGTTGTGAAACAAATGGCGGTTTTCAATTGTCAGTAAAGGCAAATCTGACGGAAGCGGGGTTGCGACACAAACCCGCCTGAGCTTTGCTCACAGCGGTGTTTGCTGTTACTTAGTCGATTGCTGACATGTCAGTGATTTCTTTGCTGTAGTCAACACCGTCTACATCGAAACCGTTGATGTTAAGGAAATCTTTTCGGACTCCTTCGAGGTCAATCATTTCGGCGATGTTGTCCTGAGTAATTTTTGGCATAACCTGATCGACTTTTGCCTGGGTTTCCGGACGGAGTTCCCAGTCGTCGATACGGATTCGGCCTTCTTCGTCTACAGGAACTTTTCCGTCGGCAGTGTAAAGGCGTTCAGTGAACAGACGCTCAATCTGCTCTTTACAGCCTTCATGTGTTCCTTCTGCTTTCTGAATCTTAAAGAGACAGCCGAGGTATACACCGATTACTGGAATTACAGAAGATGAACGGGTAATAAGGCCTTTGTTTACAGATACGTAAGCTGAACCGTTTACCTTTTTGAGCATTTTGTCGATTACTTTTGCGCGCTCTTCAAGGTCTTTTTTTGCCATACCGATTGTACCGTCGCGGTAAATTGCGTGGCTTAAAGAAGGTCCGATGTATGAATAAGCTACTGTTTTACAGCCTTCAGCAAGAACGTCTGCGTCGAGAAGGTATTTAAACCAGCGTTCCCAGTCTTCGCCGCCCATTACTTTAACTGTGTTTGCAATATCGTCGCCTTCTGCAACAGGAGCTACTACATCCGGAACGAGTGTTCCGCCTACGATGTCGAGTGCCGGACCTTTGTATTCTTTACCGATTACTTTGAGAACTGATTTGTAAAGAACCTTTGTGTCAGGATCAGTGCGGACTGGTGAAGCGAGTGAGTAAACAACGAGGTCGAATTTTACGCCCCATTTTTTTACTTCATCGATTACAGCCTGACGGCATTCATCAGAATATGCGTCCATGTTGAATGTTGTTGATTTTAAGCCTGAAGAGCGTGCAACTTTGTCAAATTTTTTGTTGTTGTACCAGCCAGGTGTTCCGCCCTTTGTTTCAGAAGCTTCTTTTTCGAAAGAAACACCAATTGTATCAGCACCGTATTCAAAAGCAGCTGTAATTCGGCTTGCAAGACCATATCCTGTTGAACAGCCGAGAACGAGAACTGTTTTTGGAGCAGCAGAATTTCCTTCTTTAGCTGATTTGATTCCTTTTTTTGCTTTCTGAGCAAGTACCCAGTCAATCTGATTCTGTGTATCTTTTGCACAGCCAATCGGATGAGCGTTGATACAAATGTTTGAACGAACCATTGGTTTGATAAGTGCCATGTTTTTCTCCTTATAAAAAGCCCGAACCTGAAAGAAGGGCAAAATTAACATTCATTTTATACTATTTATTTTGACAAAATTAGTCAATGTGTCAAAATAAAATCAGGAAGCAGTTTTTAATATTCATCAATTGTGATGATTAAGTCATTTCGTTCGCATTTTGCGGAATATTTAAAATCCTTTTCTTCACGGGAAACAACTTTAATATATTTAAAATTACTGAATGAAACGCCGTTGCTTGCAGTATCGTAAGAATCTGTATCAGCATATCCTTTTAGAATCGCAACAGTTCCGGCTTTTTTTGTTTCATTTTCGTCGTTATAGCCGTAAATTTTAAAACTTGCTGCTGATTTTAATGTAACTCCGCCGACTAATTTTACTTTATCCCTAAAGCCGCCAAGCATTTTAACATCAAAAACCTGACAATGTGATTCATCGATATTTTTTGCATCATAAAACCAGATATGAAGGTCATTGCTTCCTTTGCTGGCACTGTATTTAAACTCACCGTTTGAATCATTGCTTATGGCAAAATAATTATAATTTGCAAGCTTGATGTTTTTTCGGTCAACTGAATTCACAGTTTCGGTATCGCCTAATCCCTTTAAGCGGCCTTTTCCAAATTCAACCCATTTTTTTGACTGTTCATCATAGGCAGAAATTGTTACAACAAAATCTGAAAATGACGAAACGTTTCTTAGTTTTACACTGTCCCGGATTTTACCAGGAATTTTCGAAGAATCGATAATATAAGCTTTTTCATCTGGAAATTCCGGAACCTGTGCAGACAAAACACCGGCAAATGCAGATAAAACAGCCAGAATTGCAATTAATTTTTTCATTTTATTCCCCCATTTTTTTGAAAATCAGGCTTGTATTGATTCCGCCGAATGCAAAATTGTTGTTCATTACGTATTCGGTATTAATTTCGCGTCCGTCGCCAGTGATGTAGTCGAGTGGGGCACATTCCGGGTCAACTTCAGTAAGGTTGAGGTTTGGAAGGAACCAGCCTTCATTCATCATATTGATTGAAAGCCAGCTTTCGATTGCTCCGCACGCACCTAATGTGTGACCGATGTAATTTTTTACTGTTGAAACCGGAACTGCGCGCTTAAAGACATCGTAAGTAGCACCGGTTTCTGTAACATCACCGGCTGTAGTTCCTGTGCCGTGTGTGTTGATATAGCCGATTTTATCCGGAGAAAGTTCTGCATCTTCAAGAGCCAGCTGAAGTGCATGTGCAATTGTCGGGCGGTTAGGTGAAGTTATATGAGTTCCATCTGTAGTTGTACCGAAGCCGACTAATTCTGCGTAGATTTTTGCTCCGCGCGCCTTTGCATGTTCATATTCTTCGAGGATGAGAGTACCGGCACCTTCTCCTAAAACCAGTCCGTCGCGGTTTTTGTCGTATGCACTCGGAGTAAGATGAGGTGTGTCGTTTTTAGTTGATGTTGAAAAGAGAGTGTCGAATGTTGCAGTATCCATTGTACAGAATTCTTCAGCACCGCCTGCAATCATAATATCCTGCTTGCCGAATTTAATTGCTTCGTAAGCATAGCCGATTGACTGGCTTCCTGAAGTGCAGGCTGTATTTGTCGTAATAATACGCCCCGTAAGGTGATAGTAAACTTCAAGATTACATGCACAGGTCTGCGGCATTGATTTAATATATGTTGTTGAACCTACTTTGCTTGTATCGTTTGTAACAAGCATTGAATACATTTCCATGAGAGGATCAACGCTTCCGATTGAAGAACCGTAAGCAATTCCACAGCGGCCTGCGGAAAGTTCTTCGCTTCCAAGTAAGCCTGCATCTTCGAGGGCGGCGTCTGTGGCAGTAAGAGCCATCTGTGCAACGCGTCCCATTCCGCGGATTGCCTTTCGTGAATATTTTTCTTTATTGATTTCGAAATCGACAGGACAGCACAGTCGCGTATTCATGAGAGGATATTTTTCGTCCCATTCGTGCATGTATTTTACGAAATTCTTCTTTGCTTTTAAATTTTTGAGGACTGTCGGCCAGTCATTTCCAAGCGCACTGACAATTCCGCCGCCAGTAACAACAACTCTTCTTGTTTCCATATAATTAATCCTTTTCTCAGTATTTTATCAGAAAGAATCAAAATATAAAAGATTGCATAAATTTAATTGCACAGCAGCTCAAAATTACATCTGTCCGGCTCTGATTTGTCATCTTTATGCAGATGTAAGCCGTTTCCCATGCAGTTTTTCCATTGCCTGCATTTTGCACACTTTCCTGTCTTTGCCCATCTGCGGTCACGCATATTCTGATAACGGTTCTGCCATACATCCATAAAACTTTCTCTGTAAATATTTCCCTGAATAAAAGCCTTTGAACGCACACTTAAACAGGCAGAAATTGAACCATCGCACATTACGCTTGCAACGTTGATTCCGCCGCGGCAGAAAAAGAAAAAATCACGCACTTTAAGTTCATATTTTCCAAGCCAGCCTTCACAAGAATAATTCAGATGTATTGATTTTCCGTCAGTTGTTTTGTAGAGCCTGGTTTCGGCAATAAAATCCATTAAAGAACGGTATTCCTGATTTGAAAGTGCAAGGTTATTCTGAGCGGCCCTGCCTTCAGGAAAAATTGAAAATATCCGCCAGTTAGAAACTCCGTTTTGAATCAAAAAATCTCTGAATTCCCGTAAAATTCCAAAATTCCCCTGATGAACACAGGTAATAACATCAAAATTGAGCCTTTTTGGAAACTGTTTCTGAAAATCTACAACCATTTTAATTGCTTCAAAAACTTTTTCAAAAGAATGAGGATTTTGCCGCAAATGGTTGTGCTCTTTTTCAAATCCGTCAATGCTGAAACTGATTGAAGAAAGGCCTGCATTTAAAAGTGAAATAAATCTTTGCGGAGTAAGTACAAGCGCGTTAGTCACAATTCCCCAGCGGAATCCGCGCTTTTTTATTTCAAGGCCGGCTTTTTCCAGATCGTTTCTTAAAAGGGGTTCACCGCCTGTAATACATACAGTAAGATTTTTATACGGATTTTTTGCTTTTACATCGTCTAAAACATGCACAAAATCAGAAAGCGGCATATCCGGAACTTCGCTTGAAGCAAGGCAGTCACTTCCGCAGTGAAGGCAGTTAAGATTACATCTTAAGGTACATTCCCAGAAAAGATAGCGCAGCTCGTGCTTTTTGATTTCACTGTTGCGGTAAAGACGGAAAACAGCATGCTTTAATTTATTCAGCATTGTTTAAAACTGGCGAATATTGGAAATCATCTTTTAGAGTAACGCTATGCTCTTTTTGAGCAAACGAACCGCCGTTTGCATCCCCGTCTGTATCTGTGAATTTCAGGGTATAATCACCTGCTGTCAAACCACGGAATTCATACCAGCCGTCAGAATCTGTTGTAACTGTTTTAAATGTTTCAGACTGCTTAACGGAAAGCTGAACGACAATATCTTTAATAGCCTGCTCTGTTCCATTGACATTTCCTTTTACATTCCCGTAAATGTCGTATTCAAACTCATCTTCAATGACACCGTAGCAGGAAGTAAGAGTTCCAATTCCAAGAATGCCGAAAATAACTCCGGCAATGCGTTTCCATGTCCAGTGAATTTTATCTTTCATGCTTTACTTCTCCATTTATTGATTAAATTATAAGAAAGTTCTTATTTATTGTAAAGTTTAAAAGCCAAAACAAAGACCAAACCGCTCAGAAATATCCGCAGCTTTATACTTTGTTTCATAATCTAAAAAAAAGCCTTTTATTTCTGAAAATCCGTGAAAAGCAAGAATATATTTTTTGCTGTTTATCGGAACATATCCAAGACCGAATCTGCCGCCGGCAGAATTCAATTGGTAACTCCCGCTAAATAATTCCGCCGTTTACAGAAATTACCTGACGCGTAATGTATGAAGAGCCTTCGCTTAAAAGATATACTGCAAGAGAAGCAACTTCTTCCGGTTTACCAGCTCTTCCCATCGGAATTGTAGGAAGGATATGTTCAACAGGTGCATCTTTTATCATGTCTGTTTCGATAAAACCAGGAGCTATGCAGTTTACCGTAATTTTGCGGCTTGCAAGTTCAACGGCAAGTGCTTTTGTAGCACCGATAAGGCCAGCTTTGCTTGCACTGTAATTTACCTGACCGCGGTTTCCCATAACTCCTGAAACACTTGAAATTGTTATTATACGGCCACGTTTTTTACGGCAGAGCGGCATTACAAGAGGCTTTAATACATTGTAAAAACCGTCCAGATTTGTATGAATTACATCGTCCCAGTTTTCGTCAGTTAAAGCCGGAAAAGCGTTGTCGCGGCAGATTCCTGCATTTAAGATGATTCCCCAGAAAGCGCCGTTTTCTTCACTCCATTTTTCAAGTTTTGTGCGGCAGTCTTCACGGTCAGAAATATTGAACTGCAAAAGAGAACATTTTCCGCCTGCTTCTTCGATTTCTGATTTGAGTGCTTCCGCCTTTTCTATGCCGTTATTGTAGTGTGCTACGATTTCATATCCTGCCTGACTTGCAGCAAGAGCTATTGCACGGCCAATTCCACCGGAACTGCCTGTTACTAAAACTTTTTTTTCTGTATTTTCGTTTTCCATAAATTACCTCTTTTTTAAGCCTTAGAATTGTTCTCTACTTCCATGACAGTCAGTTTTCCGCTGCCGCCTGCTTTATCATTTACAAAAAGTTCCGCGCGGAAGGAATACACATTATCAACAACAGCTTCCCGCACAGCTTTTGCCCGCACAACATCACCGCTGACAAGCGAATCAAAATCGAAATGAAGATTTGATACGCTTAAAATAAAGCCCATGTTTGGCGGGAGATGATTTTCACGCGCATACAGCCCGGTGAGTGCCGAAACTGTCTGTGCAATAATTTCAAAACAGGCATAATTCGGCGCAACTTCGAGTTTTTTGTCGTAAAACATAAAATCTGGAGTAATTTTTGTTTCACTTTCGATAATCCAGTCGTTCGCCTGCGCTTCGATTATGCGGTCAATAATAAACATTTTTCCTTTATGCGGAACAAGACCTGCCAGTTCTTCGTGTTCAATTTTCATAGAGATTCCTTTCTGACAATCAGACTTGCGTTGCATCCGCCGAATGCAAATGAATTACTCATACAGCAGCGGATTTCTCTTTCTGCCTTAGAACTTTTTACCAGATTCAGCACAGGAATTTCTTCATCCTGCACACCGTCCCAGACATGAACAGGAATTTTCTGCGTTTTGAGTGCAAAAAAGCATGCAGCAAGTTCAAGACTTCCTGCAGCCCCAAGAGTGTGCCCTGTAAGAGGCTTTGTTGAGCTACACAAAACCTGCGGATTTTCTTTCCCAAAAACCAGATTAACCCCCTTTGCTTCCATGCTGTCATTTAAATGTGTGCCGGTTCCGTGCAAATTTATGTAGTCTATTACGGCTGGAGAAAGCTGAGCATCTGCAAGAGCTGATTTCATTGCCTGTTCTGCACCTGTTCCGTCAGCTAAAGGAGCTGTCATATGGCTTGCATCAGAACTTTCTCCTGTACCGGCTAAAATAATCCCGGTTTCATCTAAATCATCCTTTGAAAGAACAAAAACAGCAGCTCCTTCTCCAAGATTGATTCCGTTTCTGTTTTTTGAAAATGGATTTGTTTTTTCATGATCAATTGCTTCAAGGCTGTCAAATCCAAGCAGAACAGTATCAGAAGCAACATCAACACCGCCTGCAATCACGGCATCACATATACCGGCTTTTATCAATTCTTTGGCTTTTATAATTGCACTCGCACTTGAAGAACATGCCGTTGAAAAAGCAAGAGAAACGCCTTTTACTCCAAGCCGTTTTGAAGTAAATGTCGCCACATAGTCTGCACCCTGAGCCTTTAAGTTGTAATAAGATGGAAATTTACCGTCTTCAAAAAAAGCCTTATGTGCGTTAAGAGAAAGAAAACTTCCGTTGTCGCACGAACCTATACATACGCCGACACGGTTTTCTCCATAAAGTGTAACTGCTTTTTGAACCGCTGATTTTACAGAAGAAAGAGCAGAATCCAGAATCTGCAGAACGCGCATATCAAATTTGTCTTCAACCGGCTTTAATAAATCATCCGGAATTTTTCCTGCATAAAAAGATTTTACGCCGTTTTCACCTTCAAGACCGCACTCAACTTTTTTAATCCCACAGCGGTTTCCTGCAGCAAGATTTTTTACAAATGTATCTGTATCACTTGAATTTCCTGCAGCACAGATAAATCCAGGATTTGAAAGATAAATTTTTTCGCTCATTCAGCTTCTCCCGTCAAAGTATAAGAATAACCGCGCAATATGTTATCGTAGAAAATTGACTGCAGCTTTACAGAACCGTCTTCCATAACAGAATAAGTCTTCGTAATTTTTGAAACAGGATTTCCGTTTTTAGTCAGAGTTCTTGTTTCATATTTCGTGCCGCTGATTCCATCTGTAAAAACAGTTTCAAAATCTACGCCGATTTTTTCAAGAGCCGTCTTTACTGATTCTGCTTCATACAGACAAAACTGAAAATCAGCCACAATATACTCAGCCTTAAGATTTTTTGGAAACACAGCCGAGTCAAAATCAAGAGAAGTGCCGTCATAAAAAAGGCTTCCCATTGTTGTTCCGAATTCATTGAAAATGGTCATTGAAAGCTGAGTTTTATCGGAAATCACATAAACATCAAAATCAAAACTCTGTGTACCGAATTTCGCAGTCATGCGCTGAACAGAATCTATCATGCCGTCCATCTCAACCGGTGCCAGAAGAGCAAATTTTGAAGTATTTGTGACATAAACCGGAGAAAATTTTGACTCCAGACGGGAAGATGCGCACGAGACAAGAAAAATTGAAATCAAAATAAGAAAGATTTTTTTCATTTAGGCGTTTCCCTTCAGATGCTGCTTTACACGGGCACTTCCGCTGTAAACAGAAATATATTTTAACATTTTTCCGTTCTTGTGGAAACCTCCTGATTTTAATACAATTTTATGGTATGAAAAAAATTATTTTTGTTTTGCTTTTTATAATTTTTCCCCAGGGCTTTTTCTCGCAGTCATCAGAACCAAAAACCCGGGCTCAGCTTGCAAATGATACGGCACAGGTCGTCGGAACAAAAGAACAGGCTGATATCTCAGATTCACAGGAAAAAACTGAAAATTCACAGGCAGACAAAAATCAAATTGATTCAAATCTCACAGTAACCAGAATAAATTTTACCGGTCTTAAAAAAACACGTAATTCTTACATTCAGTCAAAAGTTTCTAAATTTACTGGGAAATCCATCAGAGAAACTGATTTACACGCTCTGGAAACCGCAGTTCAGCTCGAAGGGCTTTTTGATGACATTCAGATTTCTACAGAACAAATTTCTGAAACTGAAGCACAGATAAATATCTCTGTCAAAGAAAAAATCACATTCATTCCTCTTCCGTTTGCAATGTATTCAAATTCAGGATTTATGGCCGGCGGTGTCGTAATGGATACAAACGCATTCGGACAAAAACACATGTTCATGCTCGGTGGATTTTTCTCAAACACATCAAAAACTGCCATGGCTTCTGTGGCTAAAAATTCCAAAACAAAAGGAATTCCAAGCATCTCAATTTTTATTTCAGGTTCTAAAAGTTCTCCAGAATATGAAAATCTCGATAACGACACGGTTCTAAAATATGATGCACTTTCATTTGGAATCGGACTGAGTCTTTCAGAAAAAATCAACGACTGTTTTTCTTTCACAAACAGTTTTGGATTCAAATATCTCGACACAAGCGACAATTCAAATTACAAAGGTCTTGCCCCGGAATCACTTATTGAAGGCACTGTTTCCGCCGGACTCGGATATTCAAAATCAGACTGGAACGGCATTTTTATGTCCACAAATTCAGCTTCAGTCTCTGTTGAAGCTGGTCTTAACAAACCTAACGATGCTGACTACCGCTTTCCGCTTGGATTTTCTTTCGCTATTAGTGAACAGCACCCGGTTTTTACAGACAGACTCAGAATTTACCAGCGTTATTCAGGATTTTTCGGACATAAAAATCATCTTTCAAGCTTTAAATCACAAAGCGCAGGTTCTGTAACAATTTTACCGGGAAATTTCGTATCAGAAAAAATTATTGGCGGAAACACCGGGCTGGAACTTGCAGTCGCAAAATTCGGCTGGGGCATGATTTCGCTTTATTCAGATTATCAGATTGTATACACTCAGGATTTTGACAAGGATTACCATTTTATGCACGGACCAAACGGCGGTGCAAGATTTTACCTTGCAAAAATCGCTTTTCCGGCGCTTTCAATGGGTGTTTCGTACAATGTTCCAAAAAATTACTGGCAGTTTGCCGCCGCAATGGGCATGACGTTCTAGATAACCCGCCAGTCTGCACCGTTTTGGCCTGTAAATACGCGTACACGGCATTTCTGTTTTCCGCAGTTTTCGGTAAAGAATTCAATGTCTGTGCCGTATTCACTCATTACGTCATCCGGATGATAGTGCGTGTTGAATGTGGATTCCGTGCCGTCGAACGTGCATCGTCCTAAAGCCGCATGCATTTTGATTAAGTCTTCGGCTGCAGAAAAAAAGCGGTCCAGATGTTTTTCTGAAAAGCGTTTTTTTACAAATGAAAGCTGAAGTTCTTCGATTTGAACTGAATTTTTATCGGCAGTCCAGTTACGGATTGAGCCTGTCGACGGGTTTGATTTTATGCCGGAATTTTCAATGTAATCAGTAAACCTTTTTAAAAATTCGCTCGGTTTTTCTTTTAACACATAAAGCACGGAATTAAACCACGCGACCGCCCTTCCTTTCGTATAAAAAAGATTTGTTGCAAGAGAAAGTTTTTCTGCCCTTTCAAGGTCTTTTTCGCAGAATTGCGGCGTTCTGAGTACGTGATAAGGCGGATTCTGCTCCCATTCAAGACCAAATCCATTTGCTGAATCATGCAAATCTGTTCCTGGAAGTACAGAAAGACAGAAAAGCTCAAGGTTATTCGGATAAAGGCTGAGCGCAAAATCGATACTCTTACAGAAACCGCGGAAGTTGTCCCCCGGAAGCCCGTAAATTAAGTCAAAGCCGAAAGTAACGCCCTCTTCGTTCAGAAAGCCGATATTTTTTATGAATTTTTTCTTGTCGAGGGTGCGGTGTACGTTTTTCAAGACATCGGGATTTGCACTCTGTAAGCCAATCTGAAGGCAGCACGGAATCCGCGAAAATGCACGGGCAAGCTCCCGGTCGATGAATTCAGCTCGTGCTTCAAAATAAAAGAACATTCCCGGCGCTTTTTTCTCGATAATTTTGAGCATTTTTATGGCACGTTCTTTACTTGCGTTGTATGTCGGGTCAAGAACGAACACCTGTGCAATTTTCTTTTTAGCAAACAGCTCAATTTCTTTTTCGAGCCGTTCCATCGGAAAATAAGCGATTTTCTTTTCGCCTTTTGATTCGTAGCAGTAAGAACATTTAAAAGGGCATCCGCGGGCAAGTTCCCAGAGAGCACCGCCGTATTTTGAAACGTCTAAAGTGCCGTCAAGATAAGGAGAAGCAGTTAAATCAGGAGGAAGCGGACAGGCCCGGATTATCTCGTAATGCCCCGCAGGGTGTTGTTTTTCGGTTCGATAAACCCCCTGAACTCCAAATGCACGGCCTGCTTCAGTTTCGTTCGTGTCGTTTTGTGTAATTTGCGGTTCGTTTTTTTGAATTCTGTCGAGAAGCTCCACCATGGCACGTTCACCCTGGCCTGCAATCATAAAATCAAAGCTCTCGAAAGAAAGCGGATTTGCAGTAACTTCAGGTCCGCCTGCAATGCAGATACATTCCGGTAAGATTTTTTTTAATTCAAGGCAGGCTTTTTCAAGAATTACGCGGTTCCATACATAAACAGAAAAGCACACGAAATCAGGCTTTTTTGAAACAAGATTCTCAGCAAGGAGCCGTGCAATTCCGTCCTCACCTGCACTCTTTCTCGCCTGAACAATATCCGCATCTTCAAGCGAAAAATCAATTAATTCTACGGAAAACTTACTGCGGGTGCGCTCATCTGATTTAATGCCTGAAGCAATGCAGGCCGCCCCTAAAGGCAGCCCCTGCGGAGAAGTTTCAACTAAAAGAGTAGTACAAATAAGGGATTTCAATTATTTGTTTTTATTCACAATCCGCTCTTCGTATTTGCCTGTAGCAATGTCGATGAAGCGTACAAAAAGCGAAACTTTATTTTCTTCGTTAAGGCTTGTCCAGATTTTGTCGGCAAATTCGTCGATTGAACCTTTTATTTCGACTTTTTCCGGCTCGCCCTCAAAACTTGGGAGCGGGTTTCCGTTTCCCATGTAGGTGTGGATAAAGTGTCCCTCACCTTTCTGAGGATTGTCGTAAGTGTATGTGAAACGCAGACAGTTGTCACCGTTTCCGTTATCGCTCTTTAAGATTGAAATTGCATAGTCGTATTTGCCGCCTTCAACATTCAAAAGTGAAGAAATGCGCGGAGTGAAGTTTGGAGCGTCGTGCTCGTATTTGCGGACTCTGAGCGACTGTTCAAATGTTTCGCCTTTTTTAAGGCCTTCAAAAATTGTGTCGGTCTGGTCGCCGTTTGTAACGATTGTTTTGCTTCCAAGCTGACGGACAGCTGCGTAAATGATAAGGCTCGGATCGCCTGCAATGAGGCTTTCGTCAAACGCTTTTGTGCGGACAACTTCAGTTCCGTCTTCTGTTTCTGTAACAAAAACTCGGTTCCGGCTTCCTGCACTACGGCCCATTGTCCAGTATGCAGAAACGGCGTATTTTCCGTCTTGTGAAAGACCTGCAACAATTCCGCGGCCCGGATATTCATTTGCCTTTAAAATTTCTTCAAGTTTGCTGATTTTCATATTATTCCTCGTTATTTTGAATTTCGTTTTCTTTATTTTCAACTGTTTCTACAGAATCAGGAATTATAACTTCAGGCCGATTATGCCACTGCATAAATACAAGACCAATCCCGCTTGCAAGAAGTACAATTCCAAATAATCTGATAATGAAAACACCTATTGAATCAGATGGAATAATAAAAAGCACGACAGCAATTATAAGAGAAGTAAAAACTTCAATCATTGACTGACGGATCATAATTCCATTTCTGTGTAATTTTGTGATTGTGTAAAACTGAAGACATGCCGAAATAAGCAGATAAACAGCCAGAGTATAAGCCATTGCACTCCATGCAACAGAAATAAATATTTTTGGAAGCAGAACTGCAAGCAGTCCGATTACAACACTAAGAATACCGCGGACAGTAACAATTTTTTTGTACTGAGGATCGACAATCAAATCCCTTGTTGCAGCAAGAATAAAAACTCCGTCAATTACCGCCGCAATTCCAAGAAGAATTACAAAAAAAGAAATAAAAGTTTCTGGTGAAATAAGCAGGAAAAGCCCCAGAGCAGCTGTCATAAAACCAAGAAAAAGTTTATTTTTATCCATACAGTCAAATATATGATAAACTGAATAAAAATTCTACAAAAAAAGAGAGGATATTATAAAATGCAGAACTCAAGAGAAACAATAATCATCAGAACCAGTATTATCGGCATTCTGGCAAATATTGCACTTGCTTCATTTAAAGCTTTCGCGGGTCTTTTTTCACATTCAATCGCAATCATTCTTGATGCCGTAAACAACCTTACAGATGCACTTTCTTCTCTTGTCACAATTATCGGAACTAAACTTGCAGGAAAACCCGCAGATAAACAGCACCCATTCGGTCATGGAAGAGCTGAATACCTGAGTGCAATGGTTATTTCAGTAATTATTCTGTATGCAGGTTTTACATCTCTTGTAGAATCAGTTAAAAAAATAATTTCTCCGCAAACACCTGATTACTCAAAAAGCACACTGATTGTGGTGTCCGCTGCAATTATTATAAAATTTTTATTAGGAATTTTCGTAAAAGCAACCGGAAAAAAAGTAAATTCCGACTCACTGACTGCCAGCGGACAGGATGCTTTTATGGATTCAATGATTTCACTTACAACATTTATAGCAGCCATTGTATTTATATATTTTAATATTTCACTTGAAAGCTATCTGGGCTTACTGATTTCATTTGTTATTCTAAAATCAGGATTCGAAACACTGCGGGAAACTTTGAGCAAGATTTTAGGAGAAAGAATAAACGCAGAAATTTCACATTCTGTAAAAAAAACAATCACTTCAGTTGAACCGGAAATTAACGGTGCCTTTGATCTGGTTTTAAATAATTATGGTCCAGACAAACATCTTGGTTCTGTTCACATTGAAATTCCAGACACATGGACAGCAGATAAAATCGATATGGTTTCACGAAAAATAACTCAAACCGTCTATGAAAAACATAACATAATCGTAACAGCAGTAGGAATTTATAGCATAAATACTAAACATAACTCCGCAGCCCAGATTCGGGAGAAAGTCTGGAACATTGTTCACGAGCATAAAGATATTCTTCAAATGCACGGTTTTTTTATTGATGAAGCAAATAAAATCATGAGATTCGACATTATTGTGTCTTTTGATTCTCCTGACATGCATATTATGTATAATCATGTTGTTGATGATGTAAAACAAGCTTTTCCTGATTATGACATTCAGGTTCAGTTTGATTTTGACATTTCCGACTGATTTTTTAATTTTTTTTCTTTGATGCTGTTGACACAATTAATTAAAATCCGTTATATTATTCAAGCATCAAATATCTGGAGCGATGGCAGAGAGGCTGAATGCACCGGTCTTGAAAACCGGCATACCGCAAGGTATCGGGGGTTCAAATCCCTCTCGCTCCGCTTTTTTTTTGATAGCGGATTGGAGGCGTCGTATAGCGGTATT
>NZ_JAZOUG010000227.1:0-4757 GCF_045657965.1 Treponema sp.
CAGCAAGGAGTTCCTGACAAACACTTTCCTGCCTTTCCTTCCCTATACTTCCATCGAAGAATTGCTGAAAATGCTTAAAGTCATACACAAGGACTACGCAAAAAAAATCCTTGAAGTCAAAAAACAGGCGAAATTGGATCAGATGACAGTCGGACTTATAAAATCATTACTGACAAAAAAATTCAGAGATTCCCGTTTTGACTGGGAACTTTCCGATGTCGATAACGGTAATTATCTAATTCGGATAAAAGACGGCACGGAAATTGTACATAATCTGGTCGTAAATGAAAGCGACTGTGCTGAAAAAATTATGAGAATGGATTTGTCGGACTTTGATTAAATTTAATATTACAATTTTAGAACTGACATACTTCGTCATAGTATATATGCTATTCTATCATAGGAGGAAAAAATGAAAAAAATTAGTACGCAGTTTCAAATCGAAAACAATGTTCTAATATGGTGTAAAACAGATGCAAGAAAAGTTGTAATTCCCGAGGGGGTTACCGAAATTGGTATACATGCGTTTGACTTACATACAAATATGGTTAGCGTGACCATCCCAAAAACTGTTAAAAAAATCGGAAAAAAAGCGTTTTTGGATGTGGACTAACCAGTATTATTATTCCAAATGGTGTTACTGAAATCGGGGCATATGCGTTTGAAACATGTACAAGTTTGAAAAGCGTGGTTATACCAGATAGCGTAACTAGAATAGGAAATTATGCATTTTGTGCTTGCAGTCTGAAAAGTGTGATTATCCCAGACAGCGTTACAGAAATTGGAGATTATGCATTTGAGAGTTGTACAAGTTTAACGAATGTGGTTTTTCCTGACAGCGTTACAAAAATTGGAAGTATTCCCTTTTATCATTGCAAAATAAACGAATTACATAGTAAGTTCATAAATATAACCAACGGACTATGCATCGAGGGTAAAAAATTACTTTACTGTTCAGACCGATCTTTAACTAGCATAATAATTCCAAATGGTATATCAGAAATAGGAGAAAAAGCTTTTGCCGGATTAAATTTAAGAAAAGTGACTATCCCAAACAGTGTTGCTAAAATCGGAAATGATGCTTTCAGTGGATGTGCCAGAAAATCAAGTAGTGAAATCATAGGTAATATTCAAATAATTGGAGATTTTGCCGACCAAAGTTTACTAACTATAGTCTATAAGGGTTCTAAATCTCAATGGGAAAAGGTTGAAGGTTCAGAACAGGATGATTTGAAAGATATTGTTGTATTTGACGCATAGTTTTTTTTCCAACATCTGTACAGTCAGTTGCAGAGAAATCTTCTGACACGCTTCCGGCATTAGGAACGATGGCCGGCGTTGTGATTCTATTATTGAGGTAAGAACAGAATCGGGTAGGGTGCTGTAAACACCCTGCCCGACTATAAATAAAATAAATATTAATCTGCTGTATAATAAAAAAGGATGTACAACTAAATGGAAGATAAAGAATTTATAAGAGCAAATATTACATTTTCTTTTGATAATATAATTAGTATTAAAGATGATAAAAAATCGTTGACTTATGATTATTTGCAAGAATTAAAATCCATATATAATAATTGCGGAGTTTTAAATACACCTTTTGAGGAAGAACGCTTTGTTTCTGTGCGATTTTCTTCTCTTAAAGATGATGTTGATTGGTTTACGAATGGTATTACAAATTATTCATCCTTAGAAGGCTGGAAACCTACTATAAAAACACTGCCATTTTCCCTGTTTGTAAAATATAAACATGGCGATACTTTTACAATAACAATTCCAATATGTCCTCTATCAGATAATAAGCACGCTCAGTGTGAACTTATAAAAGTTTCTTGTATCGTAAGAATCCCCAGGCTATTGAAAACAAGGGAAAAAATAAGGGCAAATCTTTATATTAATCAAAATGATCATGTAGATATTTACGAAGAATTGTCTACAACACCTTCAAAATATATAACTAAATTAAAAATTCTCCATACAATATTAGAAACAAATAAAAAAATAAAAGATATCCTGCAACCTTTCGAAAATGAAAGATTTATACAGGTGACATATAAAACAAAAGGAATAGAAGACAGTGACTGGTTTAACCATGGTATTGATAATTATACGGAATTAACAGGCTGGAGACCTGTTATGGATATGCTCCCTTCATCTATATTTGACAAATATAAAAGTGGAGATACAGTTATGCTGACTGTACCTTTATGTAACAATAATCAAGAGATTCTACCTGTAATAGCAAAAGCGGCTTTATTCATAAGGAAATAATAAATTGTCCATGCCGCTATTTAATGAGTTTTATCGCAATCTCAGTTGTATTGCTTACAATTATCGCATAATTCTTGATACTGAAGTTCTAATCTTATTTAGATTAGCTGTTCCTTCGTGGTGTTAGAGTCGGGAGAAAATAGCCATTTAGAGTCAGACAGAAACCGCCAATTTTAGTCAAATAAAAATAACCAATAATGCACAGAGTTTCCTCCTTTTACTGGTTATTTTCTGGCTGTTCTGTCAGCGCGACAGTCTTTGCACGTTTTGTTGTTAGACTTATAACTTCCTTTTTCTGTCCTCGGTGAGTCTCGCCGTTGAAGTTAAAAATCATGGCATCATCAAAGATTCTGTCCAGAGCACAAAGCAGAGAATCTTCTTCTGTGAAGTTCTGCCGCCATGCTGACGGCTGCTTGTTGCTGGTAAAAATCATATTGTAGCTGCCTTCTTTGTTGTAACGCCGGTCAACAAGGTCAAAAAACAACCTTGTGTTTTCAGCATCAAATACGCAGTGTCCGACTTCATCAATTACTAGGCATGAAGGCTGTACAAGAGAGGTCATAACTTTCCCAACACGGTCAAGTTTTCTTGCCTCTGTGAACAGTTCATTCAGTTCAGTCATTTTGATGAAATATGCCTTAAGCATTTTACAGCAGCATTCATAGGCGAAAGCCATCGCAAGATGAGTTTTTCCCGTTCCTGCTGGACCTATAAAGGCAAGATTCTTGTGAGAATGCAGGGCTGCCAGCGTACTCAGACTTCTAAGTCTTTCTGAATCACGGCCTTTTATATCCTCAAAGCGGAAATTTTCAAAGGTCTTCGGATTCTTCAACGGAAGCCTTGAACATTTCAGAAGAAAATTAATTGAAGCCTGTTCCTTTCGTTTTGCAAGCTGTGAAAATGTTTCAATAACCGAGCTTATCTGTTCTGCTGAAAAATCTTTCTGCATTGCAAAGTTTGTAAAGTCGCTGACAGTCATTTTTATTCTGAGCGTAGAAAAAGCTTTTTCCAGTTCCGGAAAATCAATGCTTTTAATCATCGCCGGCCTCCTTGCTGAAGTCAAAGCGGTCAAATGCATTTGACGGAAGGTCAGGAGCCGTCTGCTCTATAACTGTTTTTACTGCAGCCGTAGGAAACTCTTCAGGCTGTTCAGGAAGAACGTACTGGTCTTTACAGAAATTGTCCCTTCGGCTCCATGTAACATCATGTGTTACAAGCTGATGGCTCATATCTGCTGAATAGATTGTCAAAATCTGGGCATTACGGCAGACTCTGACAGTCTTTCCGCTGTAGCTGTAAGGAATTCCAAATCGGCGGCCTTCATAAGTAACAAAACCGTCAAAAGAAATCCTTCTTGGCGGGCAAAGATACAAAAGTATTTCCGGCGACTTCTGCAACGTGACAAGGACATTTGAACATTCCTTATCATGTTCTGTCTGCGGAATCATGTCGATGCTTTTATGCCAGGAACTGTTCTGCTTTGCACACCATTCCAGAGCCTTGCTGTTCAGGTCAGTCACGTTTGTAAAGCATCTTCCGGCTAAAAAGTTACCTTTTACAAACTGTATAAGACGTTCAACTTTTCCTTTTGTGAATGGATGATATGCTTTACATAATCGGGTTTCAAATCCGATTGTCTTCATGAATACTTCGTAATCATGATTCCAGATTGGACTTCCATCTGAATCGCGTTTGATAACAACACTTTTCATGTTGTCTGTCAGAACGAATCGCGGAACTCCCATGTATGCAAATGCATGAATCATTCCAATGAACAGGTTTTCCTGCTTTGCATTTGGGAAAAACTCTATGAATCTTTCTCCACAGTGATGACAAATCATTGCAAAACATGCAGCCTGATATTCAAAACCGGAATAATCTCGGACTTTAACAAAGCCCCAGTCCATCTGAAAACAGTGCCCCGGCTCTGTTGAATATCTTCTGCCTCTGTTCCCTTGAGGACTGACAATCTGCCTTTTTGCAGGAATTAAATCTTTGTGAGCAAGAATATAATTCTTTACGGTTGTCATACCACCTGCATATCCGAGCTTACAAAGCTGTTCAAACAATACTTCGGAGTTTGTTACATTATTTCTCAGAAGATTGTCTATTACACCTGTAAAACCAGAAAGAACAGTGGATTCGGATTTACGCCCCAGCAGGCCATGCTGTTTTTCTTTGAAATTGTTCTCTTTTAGGCGTCTTAATTTGGCTCTTGTAATACCGGTTAATCTTTGTAATTCTGCAAGATTAACTTTTTCCAGGCAGAAACTTTCTTTTTCTCTGTCCTTTATAAGATCCAGCGCCTGTGGTAAACTTAGTTTGTCACTATTGTTTTCATTCATAAGCTCCTTTTCTGTGCATTATTGGTTCAGCACATATTTTAGGAACTTTTGTTTGATTATAATAGTGGCTTTTTCTTTTTGACTAATATTGGCGTTTTCTTCCTGACTCGTAGTGGTTAAAATCGTCTGACGCGAACA
>NZ_JAZOUG010000228.1:0-24969 GCF_045657965.1 Treponema sp.
GATGTGGGACGGTCCTTACGGCGACAGAAACGGCTCGCGAAAATACCTGATTACATCGGTGAATCAGAGCCTCAAGCGTATGGGCCTGGATTATGTCGATATTTTCTATCACCATGTCTTTGATCCGAACACTCCTCTTGAAGAAACTGCCCTCGCCCTCGACCAGATTGTGCGCGAAGGAAAGGCTCTCTATGTCGGAGTTTCAAACTACAACAGCGCTCAGAGTGCCGAAATCGCCGCAATTTTTAAAGAATTGCACACTCCGTTCATCGTAAACCAGCCGTCATATTCAATGCTTAACCGCTGGGTCGAAGAAGACGGTCTCGATAAATGGGCAAAAGAAAACGGCATCGGCCTTTCTCTCTTCTCACCGCTTTTCCAGGGCGTGCTCACCGACCGCTACTTGAACGGCGTTCCGGAAGATTCCCGTCTTGCAAAAGGAAAAACATCAATCGTCCAGAAATTCAATCCGGATGTGCTTGAAAAGGCAAAAAAACTGAACGTGATTGCCGGGCGACGCGGTCAAAAGCTTTCCCAGCTTGCGATTGCATGGCTTCTCAAAAACGAGGCTGTCACGACAGTTTTGATTGGAGCGAGCCGGCCTTCTCAAATCGAAGAGAACGTCAAATCGCTTGAAAACCTTTCATTCACGCAGGAAGAACTGAACGAAATCGAAGCAATTCTGAAAGGCTGAAAATTGGGTGAAAGCGAAAAACCTCTTACAGAGCAAGAAATCGCACTTAAAAACTTCGATGTTGCGGTAAAACATCTTGAAGACAAAATGGCAGAACATCTCACAACTTTTCTGACCTCCGGCTACCAGCGGACTATGGCCTATGTATATTCATATCTTAAAAAGATGAGTCCGCAAAAAGCTGAAGAAGTTGAAAAGTTAATGGACAAGGGAATCTGCGAAAAAATATTAAGTCTTGCACAGGATGTTGACGTACACAACGGAGAAGTCCTTTCGGAAGTCGCCCATGTATTTGATACCCTCGATTTCAACAACAGACAGATTTTAACAGAGGCACATAACGCTTCAACAGAATTATGGTCTCAAAAAGAACTTTTTAACGCGGAAATGGACAAGCTTCTGGATACAAATCCATTGCTTTCAACCGTACTCGATGAAGCGTATTTTGTCTTTTCTGACATAGCAAAACTCTCAAAGCAGGATATTCAGCGGATTCTCCAGAGAATAGACAAAAACGTTTTACAGACTGCCCTGATTGATGCAGACAAAGATGTAAAAAGCGCCATATTCTCAGCAATTTCTCAGCGTGCCGCAAACATGATGAAAGACGACATAGAATACATGAAACGGAAGCTGAACGGACAGACTCAGGAAATCAGTGAAAGCCGGCTGAAGATATGCCAGGCTGTCCAGTGCCTTATTGATGAAAATGAAATCGTAATGCCGCGATAACAGGAAGAAGCTGCCCGTATGTTTTTTCTGAAAAAACTGTTTGCTAAAAAAGCTGACTCAAAAAACGATGAAACAAATGAGGGCGCCCTTCTTCCCGACACAGATTTTGCAGAAGAACAGAACGCAGAAGCCGACGATTCGGAATTCTTTGAAAACTCTCCGTCTGATAAAATTGAGGAAGTCTATTTTTACCGGATATTCTGTGCAGACTCGTTTTTATGCACAAATCAAAAATTCTATGATGCAGATGAGCCTCTAATTCTTCGTACAGATGCAGGCACAGGCTCTAAAAGTGCATACATCAATGAAACATATATTCCGGTAAAATCTTCCGGAGAAAATTTTCTGCAGTTTGAAGACGGAACAAAATCAGCAGACTGCGCAAAGCGACATTACTCGACAAAAACGGTGACAGGAAAGACTTTTTTTACCTTCATCTGACTCTCAACTGGACCCGACTTTCTTTTGAAATCGAGATAAAAACACTCGCCCGTTCCGACTGGGATTTTATGGACAAGCATCCGTTCATTACGACAATCAATGAGCGCTACAGTTTTCAGACAGGAACATTTCATACAGAGAACAATTCTTTTTCTGAAGATGATGCAACGACTATTCCAAAAGAAATGTTTTCAGACATAATCCGGGAACTCATTAAAATGCGGGATAAATGGGCAGGGAAAAAACTCGGATTTACGTGTGCAGCACAGGGAATCGAAGCCTTCAGGAATATTGCCCGATATCCGTACGAGCCGAACATTGCAGCGGTAATTTCAAGCATAAAGCAACCGGGTTTTTCCGTTGACAGAAAGAATCCGGCGGTCTTCAACGAACTTTGCACAAAACTGAATATTCCGAACTTCAAGGCGCTCAGAAAAATCTTCATAACAGAACCTGCTGCAGTTGCAAAATGCCATGTATTCGTAAAGGCAGGATTTTCAGACGTGAATATCCTCGCACGCCTCATACAGGCAAAAGAACTTGACTTCGTACTGGATAATGAAGACGACTTCATAGAATTTGTAAACAATGCACTGAACATAAAAAGCGAAATCTCAATTACCCGCCTGCTTCTTCGCAAAACAAACTATTATATGCAGGATTGCATCAGAATGATTTCATTGTGCCGCAGCTATACGGACGAAAGCATGATAAAAAGAATTCTTGACGACGGTTTCACCAGATACAACCATGACGTTTTCTCTAAAACAGTCAGGAACCTTGAATACTCTGATACAACGCTGAAATATTCTGCGCAAGAAAAAAAATATGCCTGCAAGATAGAAGACTATGTATTTCATCTTCCGAAAACCACCGGAGAAATAAGAAATCTTGGCACTGCATTCCAGAACTGCGTTGCAAGCTATATACCTCAGGTTTTCAGCAAAAAAACAACGATTGTATATGCAGCAAAAGGAGATGAATACGAAATGTGCATTGAAGTTGTTAAAAACAGAATAAATCAGGTCAAAGAAAAATATAATGATGATATAAGCCCCGGACAGAACCGGATTCTCCAGAAATGGGCAAACATGCAGCATCTGTACATGTAATTTTCCTCTAAATAAAGAACCGCGGGCATAAAAAAAGCGGAAACAAATCGTCTCCGCTTATCAAGATTTTTGTTTTTACAGTAAGTTCGGCGTTTCTTCAGCCGCTGCGCTCTCTGCAGGCGCAGCTTCCGCAGCAGGAGCTTCTTCTTTTTTAGGGGCTTTAAGCTCGTCTGCTTTTACGTTGAAGCGCTGTTTCAATGCACCGCTTGCAAGATAGATTTCGTTTTTGCCGTTCACGCGGATGTAGTTCTGCTGACCGTTTGCGGCATCTTTTCCAACTTCAAGTGAAAGATATTCTTTGCCGTTGTCGCTCACTTTAACCGTGATTTTCTGTGCATCGGTAAATCCATAGCGTTCGATTGCATCTTCGCTTGTTGATGTTGAAATCACAGAAAGTGTTTTGATTGAGCGGGCTGCATCTGAAATCATTTTTGCCTTTCCGCTGTCGGCTTCCTCATCGTTTACTTTCCAGAAATCGCCGTAGCGTTTGAGGAGAATCGTGCCGTTTTCTTGGGAAGTAATTTCAATCGTGTCATAGGTTTTGTCGATGATAAAATCCTTAACAGAAGAACGGCTTCCCAAAATAACCTGCAGAACATAAATCAAAGCCAGAATGGCAATTCCGCCAAGCAATACAAGTTTTCTCAATAACAATTTATCTTTCATAACAAACTCCTATTTTTCGATCCTGCTGTCGTTCGGGTTGTATCGCTCTCGGATTGCCTGTTTTTTAGCTTTGATTTTCAAAAGGACAACAAGACCTGCAAGCGCAACAAGCACTACGAGACCGATTTCGTTGAAATATTTTGCGAAGTTTGATGCTGCCGTGCTCTTTACGGTGAGTGTGTTGAGCGACAGGCCTTTTGTGCGCATTGTACACAAATCTTCTTCACCGTTAAGGTAATCGACTGCGTTTCGGACGAACATTGAAACCGGCTGGCTTCCTTCTGCATCCAGAAGCTGTGCTCCATTGAACATTGCGATTTTTCCGCCGGCAAGAACTGAACTTCCTGTAACGATGATTTTTGAATTCTGGACTGATTTTGAAAGATGCTCGCTGACTGCGATTGAATTATCATCTTTTTTGCTCTCTTCTGATTTCTCTGCACTGTTTTCTGCAGGTTTGCCTGCAAATGCTGAAGAGAATTTTCCTTCAACGAGAACTGCAAGATTTTCGCTTGCCATTGTAGATTTATCGCTCGGAACGGAAATAAAGCGCGGGTCAGCAGAAATGTTTGAATCTACCGTCCATGATTCTTTTGAAGATTTTGCAAGGACAGTGACCCGTGCATTTGAGTTTTCTTTTGCTCCAGTAACATCAATCGGTGCGTTCTGGAAGAAAATTACGTAGCCCAAGTTTTTTGTAACCGGGCTTTTCTGGTCGAGAGTGTTTTTCTGCATCATCGGAGCGACATAGAAATTCATCTTTCCGTACTGGCGGTCAGTCTGGCTGAAACAGTTTGTGTCATAGACATATTTTTTCTGAACAGCAATTCCCCATTTTTCAAGATTTTTTTCCAGTCCTGTGTTAACCGGCTCATAAGTCGGAGCTGAATACGGATTTGCCTGCTTTTCTTCGAACGGATCGAGGAACACAAGAAGATTTCCGCCCTTCATCACATACTGATCGATTTTGTAAAGTTCTTCGTCAGTAAAAGAAGATTTCGGACCCGCGATAATTACGCTTGAAAGGCTCTGAGGAATTTCTTCTTCAGAAAGTTTGATTTCTTTGAGAGTGTAGCGGTCAGAAATCAGCTTTGAAAGAACTGATTCTGAGCTCTGGCCGTACTGATTCTGCTCGGTAAGTCCAAGTTCTCCGTGACCTGTGATGTATCCTACTTCCTGAGATTTTGAAACGATTGACTTCAGGCTTTCTTCGATTTGAGTTTCGAGATTTTCAAGACCTGTAATCATGTTGCGGCCAAAGAAGTCACGGCTCATTTTTACCGGGAAGACGCTGAATTTTTCGCCGTATTCAAGAACAAGACCGACTGCCCCAATTCCCTGACCAAGAGTCGCATCGTTCCAGTTAAGGCTCTGGATTCCGTATTTTTCTACAAGAGCTGGAATTTCAGAAGAAGAAGGGTCAACGGCTTCAAAAGTGATTCTGTTTTTGTTCTTTTTGTTGATTTCACGGTAAGCGGCACGGATTTCATCTTCCATCTGAGAAAAGCCGATGATTTTAAAATCAGCAAGCTTTTTTGTAGCATAGAGAGTAAGTTTTACATCGCCTGAAAGACCTGCAAGCGCACTTGTGGTTGAAACCATGTTTGAAATTGTAGTTGTGATTCTATATTCAAGGCCGTCTGTTGAAGTAAGAGAATCCAGAGTTTCGATTCTGTCGGCATAAAGCAGGACGATTCCCATCCATACGCGTTTAACTCCGACTTCATTGTTTTTGAGTTCCTGAATCTGAATCTGATTCAAACCGTAGTCACGGGCAGCTTTTTCGTTTTCTCCCTTTTTCATATCCATGAATTCGTAAGAAAAATTGCTGTTCGCAGCCGACTTGTACTCAACAAGAATATCTTTGATGTACTGATAGACGCTCGAATATGGAGCATTAAGGTTGTCCGAGAAAAAAACTTTGACTGAAAGCGGCTCTTCCAGAGTTTTTACGACCTGTTCACTTCCTTTTGAAAGTGAATAAGATTTTGGCTCTGTAAGATCGATTCTAAAATAAGAGCGGCTTACAACAAGATTTGCCAGAATCAAAAGAATTATAAATAGAAGAACATCGCTTTTTGGACTTTTTATGTATTTGATGAAGTTTTTCATTTTGATTAACGAGCCTCCCCTGTAGATTTTAAGGACTCAACGGTCAGAACAAAGAAAACTGCTGTAAGTGAAACAAAGTAAAGCAGATCGCGCAAATCAAGAATTCCGCGTGAAATTGACTCAAAGTGAGAATATGCCGAGAAAAAATCAAAGAAAGAAACGACTGAAGATGGCATAAAAATCAAAAAGCTTGAAATGAGCGTAAAAATAATGCAGATTGCAAACGCAATGAAGAATGCGATAATCTGATTTTTTGTAAGGCTCGAAGCAAAAAGCCCGATTGCGCTGAACGAAGCAATCAAAAAGAGTGCGCCGAGATAGCCGCCAATCATCGGGCCCGCATCCGGTTTTCCGAAAATATAGCAGGTTACGGCGTAAAACAAAGTCGGAACCAGCATCACTGCCCCGGAAACAAAAGAAGCAAGGAATTTTCCCGCAACAATTTCAAGCTCGGTAACTGGAAGCGTAAGCAGCGTTTCATAAGAACCGCTCCGTTTTTCTTCTGCTAAAAGCCTCATTGTGAGTGCCGGAATAAAAAACGAAAGCACAATCGGCAGAAGACCGAAAAACTGGCGCAATTCAGCACGGTTATTCAGGAAGAATGTATTAAAGAACAAAAATCCCGAAGCCAGCAAAAACAGCCCCGTAACGATGTAAGCGATAGGACTAGAAAAATAAGCGCGGATTTCACGCTTGAATATAATCACTGATGATTTTGACATTTTATTTCTCCTCAACCGTCAAGCCGTGGAAGATGTCTTCCAGGCTGTTCTTACGAACTGAAAGCTCCCAGATTGTCCAGTTTTTCTGTGCGCACAGGCGGAAAAGTTCCGGGCGGATTTCTTTACCGTTCTTTGCGCTTACGATAAAGCTCAAAGCTTCCGGGGCAGATTCAATTTTGTCGCCGTTTGTGAGAGTGCAGCCTTCAACATCAGTAATAGAAGAAATTGCTGATTTTGCTTCTTCTTCTGAAGCGCCGTCAAGCTGAACAAAGACAGTTTCCGAGTGACCATAGCGTTCACGCAGTTCTACAGTCGGGCTGTCTGCAACGAGTTTGCCCTTTGAAATGATGATTACCCTTCCGCAAAGCATTTCAACTTCGCTCAAAATATGTGTCGAAATGATTACAGTTCGGGTTTTACCGATTTCGCGGATAAGGGAGCGCACATCTTCAATCTGGTTCGGATCAAGGCCTGAGGTCGGTTCATCGAGAATCAGGATTTCCGGGTCGTTCATGAGTGAGTGAGCCAGTCCTACACGCTGCTTGTAACCTCGTGAAAGTTCTGAGATGTTTTTGTGCATCACTTCTTTAAGACCGCACTCTTCGCACAGCTTCGGGATTTTTTCTTCCGGATTCTGATTCTGCATGAGGGCCACATAGCGAAGGTATTCTTCGACAATCATGTCAGCATAAAGAGGAGCACTTTCCGGCATATAGCCGATTTTCTGTTTTGCTTCGACAGGATTTTTTTCGATGTCAATTCCGTCGATAGTGATTGAGCCGCTGGTGGGCTTAAAAAAACCGGTAATCATTCGCATGGTAGTAGACTTACCGGCACCGTTAGGACCTAAAAGACCTACAATCTGACCAGTGGGGATAGAAAAGCTTACATCATCAACAGCCTTGAATTCCCCGAATCGTTTAGAAACATGAGATACTTCAATCATTTTTGAAATTTTTCCTTTAGAATTTTAACCACAGATTACACAGATGAACACAGATTCAAACTAACTTTGAAACATATTTATTTGTGCAGTCCAAGTCTTGTTTTTTAAACAAACATTATGCAAAATAGGTTATATTATTCCTATGAAAAATTCAATTTTTACAAACATGAAGTGTGCGATTTTTGATATGGACGGCACGATTTTGGATTCTATGGGAATGTGGCACGGAATCGGCGCGCAATATCTGGCAGCGAACGGAAAAACACCCCGCGAAGGGCTTTGGGACGAAATCAAACGGTTCAATCTTGTTGAGTCTGCGGATTATTTTATCGAAAAATATCAGATTAAAAAAAGTCAGGCCGAAATCATGGATGAAATCAGAGCGCTCATCAGCGGCCATTACGGAAAAACACTGCAATTAAAGGAAGGCGCCCGGGAACTGCTTGAAAAACTGAACGAAAAGCACATTCCCTGCGTACTTGCGACAGCCACCGACCGGCCGAGCGTAATTGCATGCATGGAGCGTCTCGACTGCGTAAAATATTTCAAGGCGATTCTTACCTGTCTTGAATTCAACACGACAAAAACTGAACCGCTGATTTTTGAAAAAGCGGCAGAAGTCTGCGGAGCAAAAAACGGAGAATCAGTTGTCTTTGAAGATGCGCTCCACGCAATCCGCACGGCAAAAAAGGCCGGATTTAAGGTGTGTGCAGTCTACGATGAAAGCAATGAAGAGAAAACCGAGCCGCCGCTTACAGACTGGCAGCGGATTTTAGAACTGTGTGATGCAGACTGTAAAAATCTTAATGAATTTGAACTGTCTTAAAAATCAATGCCTTTTAAGAATTTCTGCTGAAAACCTGGAACAGCCGCCAGATTAACCTGAACTGATTTTTTTGCAAGTGCTGCAGCCTTCTCACGCAGTACATTTGAAAAAAGCAGTGCAGAAGCACCTGAAAGGGCTGCATTTCCAAGCTGAACAGTACGTTTTTCAAGCTGTGAAGGAAGCAGACCTATTACACAGGCTTCACGAAGACTGATTTTTGCTCCAAAACCGCCTGCAATACAGAAAACAGGAGTTTCAGAAGTATGTTCAAGCAGATACTCAAGACCTGTTCTTACAGCAGATTTCGCAAGCTGCATATTTCTGATATCCTGCTGAGAAATGTAAACAGCAGGTGTAAGTTCAATGCAGGAAGAACCGTCACCAAGCTTAGATTTTTCTCGGATGATAATGCCGTTTTTATCTATAAATTTATTTTCCAGAAGAACTGCTGCGGCACTAATAAGACCACTTCCGCATAAGCCAACCGGATTTTTGTCCCCGATTGTATGACAGACAAGTTTATCTCCCTGATAGCTCATCTTATCGATTGCACCTTCAATTGAAGGCATACCGCAGCTGATATTAGCTCCCTCAAATGCAGGTCCTGAAGCAGCTGAAGTACAGATAATTTTACCAGGCTGTTCCGGTGTATCCGGAATATAAAGACAAAGTTCGCTGTTTGTACCGATATCTGCAACTAAAAGAGGTGCAGTTACTTTTGATTCCCATGGTCTTAAAGTCGACGGAGAATTTTTAGCGCCTGGAACAGGAAATCCGGCCGCAATCATTGCACAAACGGAGTCTGCACCAATAAATGCACCAATACAGGGCGGAATATAAACAGGAGTTTCTGCAGGAATTGAACTGGAATTAAAAATCTGAAGTAATTCCGGTGTTGGATTATCTAACTCAACACAAAAATCAAAGACAGTGCCGGTGCGAATCTGATTCCAGGTAGTATTAATGTCAAAAAGAGTTGCAGGTGTAAAAGGAGCAGCTGCCATTTTATTGACTGAAGTTGAACACAAAAACGAAAGCATGGTTGTGTTGCCGGTAATAACCATGGAGCTGATTTTCGGCTGATAACCGCGCGGCAGCTTTGCTGAAGCTTCGATTATTGCTTTTGTAAACATTTTTTCCAGCTGGCTTATAAGGCAATAATGAAGTGCCGAAGGTCCGCTTTCAACAACGGCAGAAGAGCCGGTAAGCGGCGGCCGGACAGCAAAAGAAATACGGCGGATTATATCATATCCATAACGAACCTGAGCATTTTTTTCAGCAACAGAAACCAGATGCTTTCTCTTCAAAAGTGACCAGACACTGACTGCTATAGTTGTTGTACCAATATCAACAGCGATTCCCAGTTCAGCAGGTGAAGCATTACTATTTTCGATTTGTTCTGGAATTTTTGGCATCTCGCCTTCTGTTACAATCTGCATATTCATAGAATATAACGAGATGAAGTATTTTTCAAGTTAAAATACTTCAGCTTTTCTATAAGTTTTTGTATTAGAAAAAATACTTCCCTTTGCTTCTGTAACAGCTTCGTCCTTTACACTAAATTTTTTTTCATTATAATAAAAAAAAAGTATGTCTCAAGAAATAGAATTAAAAGTTCCGTTGACGCAAAATCAGTATGAAACAATATCCGGAATTTTAAAAAATAACAAAACTTTCCCTGGTTTCACATATCATTCTCTGAAACTCATTCAAAAGCATGATGAATATTTTTCTCTTTATAAAAGCCACGAAGAAAGAATTAAAAACAAAGAACTTCGGGTTATAAGAATCCGTACAGAAAATAATAAAAAAGCTTATTTCTGCATAAAACAAAAAAAACTGAAAGACGGAATTGAATTTAACAATGAACAGGAGACTTTCATTGAAAACCCGGACGTGCTGCGAAGTTTTTTCGAAGCCACAGGATATATAAAATGGTTTGAAAAGAAAAAGGATTCAATCTTTGTAAACTGCTCGGTTTCCAGCATTTCTGATTTTGAAGCAAATCTTGAAATTGAAAAAGTAAACGGTCTGCCTTACGCAGAAATTGAATACACAAAAGACGATATAAATCCAGTTGAAATTCGTAAAAATCTTGAAAAAATACTCAATACACTTGGAATAAATCCTGAAAACCGGGATTCCCGTTCATGGGCCGAAATTTTGACCGATAAATAAAAAACCACCCTGTTTTCGGGTGGTCTTGAAACCAAAATTATTTTTTTGATTTTGAAGAAGTTGCTGCAAGTGAAGCAAGAACTGCATAGTTAGCAGCAAGTCGTTTTGCATTTTTTTTAGAATTAACTTTTGTTGTTTTGTTTACAACATGCTGTGGTCTGAATCGGTTTGCAAGTCTCATAGGATCTCCTTGAAAAAATGTACATTGAGTATATCAGAAAAAGGACTGCCGTTTCAAGAGCGGCAATCCTTTTTTCATTTATTTCATAATTAACATTGATTTATCATAGTCTGTCGGCGGAACAAAGCCCATAAGCTGCATCAAAGTTGAAGGCCAAGAAGAGATTCCGAGGCCGTCATTCAATTTGGTGTTGTCGTATTCTCCTTTGTATTCCGGGTCGTAGATGATGCCTGGAACAGGGTTCAATGAGTGGCTTGTCTTTGGCTTTGGTTCGCCGTCTGCGCCCATTGCAACAGAGCCGTCTTTTTTGTGCTCGTACATGTCGTCGCTGTTTCCGTGGTCAGCTGTAAGACAAAGGATACCCCCTGCTTTTTCGATTGCTGCCTTAAGGCGGCCAAGCTGAAGATCCATTCCTTCCATAGAACATACTACAGCATTGAATACACCTGTGTGTCCTACCATGTCTCCGTTTGGATAGTTCAGGCGGATGTGGTCGTATTTTCCAGATTCAATGGCTTCGATTACTTTGTCTGTAATTTCTGCACATTTCATCCATGGACGCTGTTCAAATGGAACAACGTCGGATGGGATTTCTACGTATGTTTCAAGATTCTTGTCGAATTCACCAGGGCGGTTACCGTTGAAGAAGTAAGTAACGTGACCATATTTCTGAGTCTCAGAAATTGCCATAAGGTGAACGCCAGTCTTTGTAAGATATTCACCCATTGTGCGGTCGATGCTTGGCGGGTTTACAAGGAACTGAGCTGGTTTGTGGTTGTCTCCGTCGTATTCCATCATGCCGGCATATTCGACAGCAGGGCGGCGTACGCGGTCAAAGTGCGGGAAGTTGTCTTCTTCAAAAGCAGCTGTGATTTCAAGAGAGCGGTCACCGCGGAAGTTGAAGAAGATTACACTGTCGCCGTCAACGATAGGGCCTACAGGCTTTCCGTCTTTTGCAACAACAAATTCGTGCATATCCTGATCCAAAAGGCCAGAGTTTTCGTTACGGTATGTGTTGATAGCTTCTGTAGCGCTTGCAAACTGGCGACCATCAGCAAGAACATGTGCGTGCCAGCCGCGTTCAACCATTGACCAGTCAGCACCGTAGCGGTCCATTGTAATGTACATTCGTCCGCCGCCAGAAGCGATCTGGTAGTCTACATCGCTAAATTCAGCAAGGAATTTTTCGAGCGGTTCAAAATATTCAAGAGCAGAAGTTGGAGGAACATCGCGTCCGTCCAGAAGTGCGTGAACGCGCAAAGTTTTAACACCTTCCTTGTGAGCCTGACTAATCATAGCCTTAAGGTGGTCAATGTGTGAGTGAACGTTTCCGTCCGAAACAAGCCCCATAAGGTGGAATGTTGAATTCTTGTCCTTTACGTTTTTAACAAGTTTTTTCCAGGTGTCACCTTCAAACATTTTGCCTGAAGTAATTGATTCGCCAACAAGCTTAGCACCCTGAGCAAAGACACGACCACAACCGATTGCGTTGTGACCTACTTCGCTGTTTCCCATGTCGTCGTCGCTTGGGAGACCTACAGCAGTTCCGTGAGCCTTAAGCTTTGTGTGCGGGCAGTTCTTTGTGAACCAGTCCAGATATTTCATTTTAGAAGCACGAACAGCGTCGCCTTCTTCATATTTTCCGTATCCTACACCGTCCATAATTACAAGAACAACCGGTCCGCGGCGTCCTTTCCAGTCAGGATTTTTTTCCAATGCGTGCATTGTATCTGCCATATTTGTCTCCTTAATTTCAGACTGAATTATATAATTTTTAATTTAAAGATTCTACCTTACGTTTTCACGGCCGCCTTTCATGGCAATTTTTGCTCTGTACATTTCTTCATCAGCACGAGCAAATACGCTCTGAAAATTAACATCTTTCTGACTGTCATATGCAGCAAAGCCGGCTGCAATCGAAAGCTGCTCAGAAGGTTTAGCCTTATTATTCTGAAGATACTCCATTTCTGTGCGGAATTTTGTAAGAAGTTCCAGACAATTTTCATAGTCTTTTTCTGTTATTACCGCAACAAATTCATCACCACCGATTCTGAACACAGGGCTGTTTGAAAAATTAGAGGAAATCAAATTGTAAGAATTTTTTATTAATTCATCACCCTCTTCATGTCCAAAATTGTCATTTAAATATTTAAGATTATTAACATCAAATACAATTATACCGAATTCAAATTTTTTACCTGTTTGCTTTGAATTTTCAATTTTTTTATCAATTTCAGTTCTTTCATCAATGAAAGCGCGCTTATTTTTCGCACCAGTCATCGAATCAATATAAATAAGCGTGTTTATATAATCAAACTGAACTTTAAGTGATTTCGCCATAAACGAAAATGTGTTCATCAAATTACCGATTTCATCATGAGGTTTACGCTTAAAATTCAGGTCATAAACCCCCGCCACAATTTTATTTGTTGAATCAGTAAGTTCTTTTAAAGGCTTAGTCAGACGGTTAGACATCCACACACTGAACAGTGAAACCATAACTGATATTACCAGCACAGAAAGTACTATCATAATAATCAGCTTAGTGCGGTCTTTATCAATTTCACGGGCAGGAACACTTACAACCAGACGCATGCCGTTTATTAATTCTTTATAAATCATGCGTGATTTCCGGTTTTTAAAAGCATATTCATAAACAGGAGTAGAACTTTCATCTTTTAGAACCTGATAAAAATCATTTGTCTGATTAAAAAGTCGGGTACCTTCAGGGATAGAGCGGTGATACAAAATTACAAAATCTTCGTCAGTTAAAAAAGCATAGCCAGAATTATAAATTGATATGGAATTTACAATAGTTGCCATATCATCAAAATCAATATCGATTCCAACAACGCCAAAAAATTTACCGTTTTTATAAACAGGAACTGAATAAGAAACTACATATTCTCTGAAATCATCATTGTAATATGGTTTTGTCCAGACACCGCAGTCAAATTTTCTTGCCCTGTAATACCAGCTGTTTTCAAAATCAGAGTTGTAAATCGGAAAGTCAGTTAAAGTACCTCTTTCAAATTTTCCACCGGTTCTGCGCCAGATTAGACTTTCAACACCATTAGTAAGCTCAGGAGCAAAACGAACATAAACAGAAAGCGCGTGCCTTGTACAGTTAGCAATATAAAAAGCAATATTTTCAATTTTTGTGATATAACGGGCAAATTCTTCTTTATCGGTCAAAACAAAAATAGAATCGAGTTCTTCAGAAACATAATTTGACAAAACAATGGAAGACTGTTCTACATCAGAAAACATGGTATTTAACCCGTTACTCTGAACATCTGCCATTAAATCAAGAATCTGCACGGAGTCTTTACGGATTGCACTGTTAGACCAGTAAATTCCAAAACTTCCGACAATCACTGAAGAACCAATTATACTTGAGAGAACAATTGCAAAGATTTTTGTTTTTATCGACTTCATTTTTAAGATTCTTCCGTCAGATATATTTTAGCAAGTTTTTTCCTGCACGCAAAGTAGGCAGGCACCAGAAAAGAGTCGGCTAAAACCCATGCAAGAGGACTTGCAAGAACAGCACCTTTAAATCCTAAAACAGGAACCAGGAAAATGCCTATTACACCGCGCCCGACAAGTTCTGCAAGACCGGCAAATATTGCAAGGCGGGAAAATCCCATGCCCTGAATCGTAAAACGGACACAGTTTACAAGTGTTAAAAGACAGTAGGTTACACCGTTTGCCATGAGTGCATAAAAAACATTTTTTAAAACTTCTTCAACAACTTCCTTAGATTCGGCTTCATTCATAAAAAGAGCTGCAAGATTATCAGTAAAGAAAAACAAAATCACAAGTGCAATAAATGACCATAAAAATCCGGTTGCACAGCCCCAGAAAAGTCCGGGATTTAAGCGGTCAATTCTGCGGGCTCCTACATTCTGGCCGGCATAAGTTGCCATTGTTGTACCCAGTGCATCAAATGGTGTAGAAAAGAAAATGCTGATTTTTTGGGCAGTAACCATTGAAGCAACATAAATTGAACCTAAGCAGTTAACTGACCACTGAACAATTACACTTCCAACTGCGGTGATTGAATACTGAAGCCCCATTGGAACGCCGATTCCAAGCAGTGTTTTAATTTTTTTTGACGATACAGATTTGTCCTCTTTTTTAAGGCGAAGAATTTCAAATTTCTTTTTCATGTAAAAAAAACATAAAATTCCTGAAAATGCCTGTGAAATTACGGTAGCATAAGCAGCTCCTGAAACACCCGTTTTAAGCCCCCCGATAAAAAGCAGATCCAGCACTATATTTAAGGCAGCTGAAATCAAAAGAAAATAAAGAGGCGTTTTGGAATCCCCGACAGAACGGATAAAGCCTGCAAGAATGTTATAGAAAAAAGTGACAGGAATGCCCGCCAGAATAATCACAAAATAAGCATATGACATACTGATTACATTATCCGGTGTTTTAAGGCAGGCAAGCATCTGGCGGCAGGAAGCAACCGTAAAAAATGTGATAACAACAGAAAAAACAGCTGTTAAAATCCATGAATTAAAAATAAACTGGCGCATTGAAGTGTAATCGCCGGCTCCAAAACGCTGAGCCACAGGAATTGCAAAGCCGGAACACACACCAATACAAAATCCCAGAATAAAAAACTGAAGACTGCCGGTAGCACCTACAGCCGCAAGAGCATCTACACCCAGAAACTGACCGACAATTATTGTATCTACAAGATTGTAAAACTGCTGAAAAAGATAGCCGAAGAAGACAGGAATAGCAAACGAGAGAATGATTTTTAAAGGATGACCTGAAGTCAAATCTTTTGTCATGTTATTAGATTAGCGGTTATAAAGAAAAATGTCTAATCGTAAAACAGCGTAAAAAAATAACTTGTTATATCATTTTCATCAAAACCGGAAAGTTCAAAAGAATTTGTATGAAAGATTACAGAAGTTCTGGTCACAGGCGTTAAAAATCTTGAAAGAGTATAAATGCCCGGTCTGTTGTCACAGCCGCAGAAAATCCATGATGAGGAAGAAGGTGCATTAAAAAACTGCCGGCTCCGGTTATCTTTAAAAACCGTACCTTCATAATTTCCATGATGAGCAAAGTCTGTTGAGATTACAAGAAAATTTTTCTTACGGCCGTTTTCATCAAAAAAAGGGGCAAGTGTGTCAGATAATTTCTGCGCTTCATTCTGATTTAAAGGCGGCTCTCCATGCACGGCAATTGCACAGACTTTTGCTCCGGGAAAATACCGTGCAATGTAAGGAATAAGCGTAGTAATTCCGTGTTCGCCGTAAAATACCTGTTCATCAAAAGAAACTCCCAGTCCATCTGCAATTTTCTGTTCAATTTTACTGTCTGTGTGAACTACAGCAGTTTTTGTCTTCCAGGAACAGTCAGCAAGCGACCATATCTTAGTTGAAAGACCGTAATGAGAAGGCGAAATAATAAAAAAAGTTTCAACATTCCGCCTGGAAGCAATCTGAGAAAACCAGAAATCAATCTGCTTATCTGCAAGAAGATGATGACTTACAGTCCCTGCCCAGACAAAAGAATTTTCCGGCGGTAATTCTTCTACAGCCGGCGAAAATATAACCGGCGGGACAATTTCGCCGGAAGATTCCCAGGTCGGAATAAGATTTTCGTTTTTTTCCAGACATGATGTAAAAATCAGTGAGCAGAAAACAAAAATTATTTGTCGAGAAGACATTCTTTTTCCCAGTCCGGCATATATTTTTCAAGTTTTACTGTATTTGTCATATCTTTCCATTCATCATCAGTAAGACGGTTATTTACAGGCTGAGTGAATTCGTAATAACTGAAACAGAAACCGATTGCAATCCGCTTACCGCCCTGTGAATCATTTAAAGGAACATAAATTTTATGCGGGCGGGCAACTCCAACTTCAAGACAAAGTCCAAGTTCATAATTTGAAAACACATCTGCAATACAGTCCATTCTAAGCTGATTGAAATCTTCGATGTAATCAGTCTGATTATGAACAAAAATGAGTTTTTTAAGATATGAAACTATAGTCGGAATCCAGTCATTTTCATCACTGGTAATGGCTTTGTTCTGTGCCTCTTTTTCTGAAATTACAATACATCGTCTGTAAATATCAGAAAGATTCTCCAGAGTGTAAGCTGATTCATCATCAAGCAAATCATTGTCATTGAGACACTGCATAAGCTTGACAACTGAGTTAAACGAAATTTTCCAGAAAGGAACATTCGGTTCAATATAGTGAACCGGGTCTGGAACCGGCAGTGTGCGGAAAGTCGGTTCAAAATCTCCGTCTCCGGCACGCTCGGCAGCAGTCTGCTTTACGTACAAAATTGTATCATGTCTGAGTTCAGCCCAGGTTCCGTGAGAAGACAAAAGTGACTTAACATTCCACAAAGGAGATTCTGTAAAATAAAAGCCGGCTCCCTGTTCAAAAGTTGCCTGAGTTTTTACCTGAGCAAGAACCTGATTATAGTAACTCTGATTCCAGAATTCACTTCCGTAAGATGAAAAATCAGTTTGCAGTGCATCAAGTTTTTCTTTTAAGCCTTCCATTTCCGCATAATCAGAATTCTGAAGAAGAATTTCTGCCGATTTAGAACCAAAGACTTTCATAACATCAAGACCACGGACAATATCCCGGCTCATAAGACGCGGCGGTGAAACCTTGTCATGAATATAGGAATCATAAGTAAAGCGCTGACCAAAAAGACGCCAGCCCATGGCAGGTTTTGTCAAATCCTCACCTTCGTGCGCAATACTTCCGTCTGAAGAAAATACAGGATTTGAATTAATGGCAGGCGGACGTAGTTTTTCATGACAAAGATTCATAAAATTAACGACTTTTTCTGAATCATTTGACCAGTTTTCAAAAGCATCTGTTTTTTCTGAATTCCACAGCGGAAGAATTTCATAAAAACTCAAATCATCAGAAATGCCAATCATTGTTGTAATCGGATCAAAAAGCCGTTTCCATTCATTATAAAGATCCGGATTTTTCTGAACCGTGTCGCAGATTAAAAGCGCGGTTTTTGTTCTGTCAGTTTCAGAAGGATTTTTTTCTGCAATTAAAAAATGAATGCGGCCGAACCACATTTCTGCCCTAAAATAAGTTTCAAGAAGCGGATTTTTTGTGTAGTGACCGCGCGGCTTGTATTGAGAAAAATCTTCCTCTACACCCATAACAGCACTTTCAGTTCTGCCATTTGCTTTATAAATATTTTCACAATCAGCAATAACATCTTCAGCAAAGCCGGCAAAAACTGCTTTTAAAGACTCTTCATCAGGTTCTTCGTAAGTAACAGGCTCTCTCCAGTTATTCTTATCGACAATTTTTTTTGGAGCCGTCTTTAAAATAAGAAGCGGAACCTGAAAATATTTTACTGCTTTTTCCTGAATATCTTTTGGAACATCACTACGCTCTGAAAGGGCGGAAATAAAATGCTCTGTAAGCTGCTCAAGACGCGGTAAAAAGAAAGTTTCTTCGGTGTACTGCAGCATGCGGTCAAAAATCAAATGCTGACAGTGAGCTGCTAAATCAGTTGTAATAAAAACAGGAAGTTTTGAATCCCGTTTAATTTTCTGATAGTCGTCAATCATGTCATCAGCGGAAAGCCAGTTAGGACTCGGGGTTTTCTGAATTGCAAGGCGGTTTTCTTCAAGGGAAGCTTTTACAGAGTCTTCAAGCTCTCCATATCCTGAAACAGGATAAAATTCTGTAAATTTTCCATTTGTGCGGTACAATTCAGCTGTAACTCTGTTATTTTCAATAGAATCTCCAAGTCCCTTTAAATCCGAACCAAAGATATAGCCTTCCATGCCGTTCCATTTTACCGGATAAAACCAGTTCCAGTTAGCCTGAAATTCAAACATCTGGCCTGCATAAGGATTCTGCCCTTCTGCTCCGTTGTAAAGTTTTTCACCTGAAATCTGTACAATCGAAGAAAAAGGAACCGGCGTTCCGTAGTTTTCACCATGAATTACATTGTTAAGAACAGCTTCTCCATGTTCATTAAAACTAAAAGCTTCTTTAGGATAAAGCATACAGAGTTTGCTTCCTACAACGGCCGTTCTTCCCTCAGTAACTCCCTGATCTGGAACAGGAGCAAACTTAAGAGGTTCATTCAAAAACTGCTCATGAGCATTTGTATGAAAGGCATCCTTTGAAAGCTCTTCTTTTAAAAGTGAGGGAACTGACTTTAGCTTTTTAGAAGAATAGCCGGCTCCTTCCACCTGCTCTGAATTTAACTGAGAATTAAGTAAATCTCCGTTTTCAGACGAAGTGTTTTTAACGGATGTCCTTGATTTTTCATTACATGAAAGTAACGGGATAATGATTGCTGCAAGTAAAATAACTGATTTCTTCATGTTTTAATTTTAGCACTTTGAAAAAAAACTGTCATTGTGAGATAATTCCTCTGATGCAAAAAAAACAATTTTTACTGCTGATTTTTATTATTCCGCTCTTTTTTATATTTTTTTCCTGCTCTAAAACCCAGATTCATCTGCATGACCGCCATGTTCTTTCTTATGATTCAGTGAAATCTTATGCACAAAAAAAAGGACCTGTTTCTCTTGTTCTTCTGGATTATCACCATGACATTCACCCGGGGCAAAGAAATCTTACAAGTGTAAACTGGGTCGGAAATCTGATAGAAGAAGGCCTTGTTTCAAAAGTTTACTGGCTTTCCGGAAGAACTCTTTTACTTCCCAACAGAAATTCAAGATTTGCATGGCTTGAGCGCAGCTTAAAAGACACAACCCCCGATACTGCACAAAAAATCCGTGAAACAGTCGAACTTGTTGACTGGCACGATTTACAGAAAATCAGTTTGAAAAAAAACTTCGTAATAACACTTGATTTTGACGTTTTTACAAAAGACACCGATAACGATCCTCAAAATTTTGTCCTTGAACTCTGCGAATGGATTCAAAAACAGAAACCTGCTCTCTTAACACTTGCTTTTTCTTCTTCATATCAGAAAAATCCTTCTGAAGGCTGGTCATATCTTTCTTCATTTATTGAAAACTGGCAGACCGGTTCCGGATGTTTTTTTGAATGCGGCAAATTCGGAGAAAAGGCTGAAAGTAACGATGACCTTAAAGCCTGGAAAATCTGGAAAGAAAATCCTGAAGTGTTTTCAGAATATGAAAACGCCTTCTTACCGGGAGCATATTTGTGGACCAGCTGCCCGTCTTCTGTAAAAAATGCGCTTTTAAATAAAAAAATCACGGCAAACAATAAAGAAGCCGAATCAGTTCTTTCTGACTGGAATGATGAAAACCTTTCTTTATTAAAATCCACTTTTCCAAAAGAAAAACTTATTTCACTTTCTAAAACTGCATCTATAGCCCAGAATGATTTCTGGAATGGAAAACAATCTGTGCACTCAGTCCAGAACAGCGCTGAAAATGCTTTCGGAGTTGCCGTTCGCTTTAAAACAATTTCTGAAGACCGCGGCTGTCTTTCTCTTTACAAAGGAATTTCTGAAAGCGAAATTGAACAGGCTGTAAGTTTTTGTGCACAGAAGGCCTGTATAGACCCGCGTTATTCTTCAATTCAAAAATCCGAACAGGAAGAACTTTTTACAAACATTTCAATTTTTGGAAAATGGCAGGAACTGTCATTTCCAGAAGACTTTATTCCTGGAAGTGACAGTCTGATTCTTGAAGAAGCAGACGGCGAAAAAACACTGCTTCAAGCCGCAATTGCTTTGGAACGGAATTATACTCAAGAAGAATTTCTTTCAAGGCTTTCAAACAAAGCTTCTCTGGGATTTGACGGGTGGCAAAAAGACGGATTAAAATTCTATAAGGCTAAAACCCTCAGCTTTACGAATAAAACTCTCCGCGGATAATTTCAAAAATCTCTCTGTCATGACTGTCAAGTTCATGCTTTTCTGCTTTTTCAAAACAAAGCGTATAATGATTTTCACAATCTGTAAAAAACGGAAAATACTCCTGCTGTGCAGCCTCAAAATAAAGCCACGCACACAGATAAATAAACTGACCGCCTGAAGTATAACTTGCTTTATCAGCTAAAGGAGAATAAATTTCCACACTTTTAATGTGCGTAGCTCCGATTTCATCCTGATTTTCTTTATCTGTTTCCATACAGGATTTATAAAGATTATATGCCTTTAAAAGATTCTGTTCGTCTTTATCTAAAGAAGCCGCCCTGTCACTCTGCTCTCCCAAAGCTTCGAATGGAGAGCGGAAAATTTTGTAGCTTGAAACAACTGAAGTACGAAGCCGTTCCCCTCTTTCCCTCATTTTTTCTTCATAGTAAGAATCTTTTGAAGGAGGCGTAACACGTTTTGCATCAGGCGATTTACTGAAACGGCTGAATTTCTGTGAAAAATTACTGAAAACTTCGGCAATATTCTGGCTCATAAGAACTCCAAGAATTTTAAACCACAGATTATAATTTCATCTGTGTAATCTGTGACATCTGTGGTTTCATTTCTTCTCTTTTTACTATATCATATCAACTGGGAAAATAAAATGAAAAAAACTAATGCAATGCGGATTTTAGACGGTCTTAAAATAAAATACGAAACACTTTCTTATGATGATGACGGAGAACATGAACTTTCCAGAGGAGCTGCTTCACAGACAGCAGCAAAACTTGGAATAAATCCGGCTGCATGTTTTAAAACAATCGTTATGCGAAGCGAATCAAAACAGATTTTTGTATTCTGTCAGAGTGCAGAACACGAAATAAATTTAAAAAAAGCGAGAAATGCCTGCGGTGCAAAAGAAATAAATCCTGTAAAGCCAGATGAACTTCTTGCCCTTACAGGCTATGTTCGCGGCGGCTGTTCTCCGCTTGGCATGAAAAAGAAATTTCCGACTTTTATCGATGAAAGTGCTTTAAAACACGAAAAGGTTTATGTAAGTGCAGGAATGCGTGGAGAACAGATTGCACTTGCTCCGGCTGATTTAATTAAAGCCACCGGAGCACAAACAGTAGATTTGATTTTAGAAAGTTAAAGTCCTATTGAAACACCTGTCTGGAAGAACGGTCTGCCGCCAAAGTGCGGAATTTCAAAATAAATTCCGAAATGCTTTTCCGGGCAGAACTGTAATCCAAACGGGCAGATATCAAAACAGAAAGTCTTTTCTTTATCACCATTAAAATCAGAAGCAATCCAGCCCATTGTGTATTCACCGTAAATTGAAATTCTGGTACCTATCGAACTCAAAACCCAGTGACCATAATCAATATGAACGCCGCCATAGAAATAGTTCATATCATGTGTGTTTGTTACTTCGACTGAATTTTCAACAGTATTCTGCTCCCAGGTATCAATTGCAACACCACACATAAAACCAATATGATAATTTGCAATCGGCGGATAAACAATAATATTTAAATCAGTTGCAAGTTTTGGAGTGTAATGATCATAATTACCATCTTCACCTGTAAACATTTCTCCAAAAACATCTGAAAAGCCGACAACAAAGGACTGAACAACACCATGAGAAGTTAAAACAGGAAATACAGGAATCGCACCTTTAACTTCTATGAAACGATGCCCTTCAAGGCTTGTAAAATTTTCTCCAAAACTCATGTCGTTTTCTGCAAACATAACCGAACCAGAAACAAGCAAAGCAAATATTGCAAATAATTTTTTTACAGAATTTTTCATATATACCTCCAGTAAATTAATCAAGATAAAAATTCCAGTAAAATAATTTTAACATATTTTTAAGAAAAAACAACAAAGGCTGTAAATATGCATAAAAAAACCGGGCAAAAAGCCCGGCTCAATTTCAAAGTTTGAAATTAGAATACATTTACACGCAGACCGAATGAAATCTGTGGAACAAGACTCTTAATATCCTGATCAGATGAAACATCGGTTGGAATGAACCACAACTGACCTTCTGTGTAGAATGCAATTGTACGGAACATCTTCTGCTTAGAGAAGGTAACCCGCGGGAATTCCAGCTGAACAAGACCTGCAGAAAGAATCTGAGCTTTTCCTGCACCTGATTCATTGAATCGTGTGAAGTTAGCACCTACAGCTACATTCAAAGAAAGCCATTCCCAGTCTGGTCCGAAGTAATATCGGAACGGCATGTAGTAAACATTTGCCAGAAGCTTCATACCAAGGATATTGTCACCGCCATATCGTTTTGGACTTGAAGAGAACAATTCTCGCTGAGAATCAGTAAACTGTCCCCACTGAACCTGAAGTTTGACATTGTCATCAAAGAAGGTAAGACCTGCCCCAACATTGAACAATGTAGCTCCCCAGAACTGCCAGTCGAAGTACAATCCCTGAATGAAAGCAGGAATTTCATAGGCAGCTTTATCACCTTTTCTAAGTGCAAGTGTAAGGCTCTTAAGTGCTATATCATCATGTGCAAGACCACGGAATACCATTTCCTGATTGTAATGTCCGCCGGCACCCGGTGAAATGAGCTTAATAGTAGGTTTAGTGCTGTCAACCTGAACTATACAGCGTGTAACAGCTACTTCACCATTCTTCATTTTTGCTCTGATAAGTAAGAAGTGATATCCCTCTGCGATGTCCTCGTTTTCAATTCGGTATCTCCATTTTCCAGAAGATGAAACCTTTTCGAATGTCTTGCCGTTATCAAGAGAAAGTTCGACCATTTCTACAGATTTAGCAGCAACAGCCTCTTTTAATTCTTTTGGAGCACCTTTTGCATTTGCACGGACAACTTCATCTTCGTCATATGAATATCCTGCGTTTCCAATAACATAAGGACGTTCAAATGCAAAGTCACCATAGTTGAAGCTGTCAATTGTTACCCAAGGACCAACAGCCTGATAGTTAAGGTACTGTGTATTAGAGATAATCTTGGTTGAATCAGCAAGATGAGCTTCAACACGAATATCATGGCGACCTTCTTCAATCATTGTCTGGTCAAGTGTATATTTGAAATAACCGCTTTCTGAAAGTGTTGTCTCTGCAACAGTTTTTCCGTCAATGATAAGAATCAAATTTTCAATATTATTGAATTCACTTGTTGCTGTACCGTAGATATTAAATTTGCCCTGTACATATTCACCGTTAAGAGGATAAAGCAAATCAACTTTTGCTTTTGGCATCTTCTTGTCGAGCTGAATATTTCGGCTTACACGGGTAATATTGTCTGCAGCATCAACACCAGTAAGTTCAATATTGTAAAATCCGTCAGAAAGGCTTGAAATATCCAGTGACTGAGTAATAATTTCGTCAGGTGTCAATTCAGTGTGAGCAAGGCTTGAAGAAACCGAACGGCCGTCAAGAGAACGGATTGTAATGTAAAGTTTTGTAAGGGCAATATTATCAGTTGTCTGGCCTGAGAAGAATACCATTCCTGTTG
This sequence comes from Treponema sp., assembly GCF_045657965.1. Lineage (GTDB taxonomy): Bacteria > Spirochaetota > Spirochaetia > Treponematales > Treponemataceae > Treponema_D. The sequence continues at coordinate 23,937 of NZ_JAZOUG010000228.1, forward strand.
TCTTAGAATCATCAAGAGGAAGTTCAAGGCTGATATCAGGAGTTGTATTATCAATGTTAATCAATGATGAATAAAGACCTTCAATTCCATACCAGTCAACAACTTTCATAAATACAACATGTGTACCATCTTCAATAACACGGGTATCGAATTCATAAGACCAGTTACACTGTGTCATTTCATGACCGTAATTTCCAAGTGCTTCATCATAAGAGTTTCCGTTATCAACAGAAATATAAACAGCTTTGATACCGTTTTTATCTGTTGCATTACCTGTAAGTTTTACAGTTCCCTTTACAGTTTCGCTGATTGGCGGTGTAAGAACAGCACCTTTTGGCTCTTCAAGAGAAATACGGAAGTTTCGTGTGTATTCCGGTCCTTTTGTTCCGTTGATATCAAGTGCATAAACTGTAATTGAATGTTCATTATCAGTGAAATCGTGAAGTTTTTTAGGAATAATGAAACTTGTACCAATCTGATCGAGTTCTGTATAGCGGCCGTTATCAAATTTGTAGAAGATTTTTGGTCCGCCGATTACATTGCCTTCGTCGTCCTTTTTGACACCGTCATCATCATAAATAACGCCTGAGAATTCAAAATCACGAGTAAGAACTGCATTTTCTTCAGGAACATGGATTTCAGAAACCGGCAGGTCATTTGCATTATCAATGATAAAGTCCCACTGACGGATTTCAGTTGCGTTACCTATTGCATCAGTAAAGCGGAATGACATTAAATCATCAATCGGCTGTTCTGCGGTACCGACATGTGTTGTAATCATCGGAGCAAGTTCGAGGGCAATCGGTGCAGCACCACGGCTAGGACCGATATATTCAGCCTTTGCAAGACGTCCGTTATCTTTTGCGATGAATGCAATAAGATTATCACCGTTTACAATATCATCGCTGCCAGGAAGAATTACTTCTACAACCGGAGGAGTAGTATCTTTCTGAATTGCAATTTTCTTAGTTGTAGTTTTGCCGGTTTTATCAGTTGCTCGAACATCAATTCCAACAAGACCGTCATCGAAGCT
>NZ_JAZOUG010000229.1:0-4068 GCF_045657965.1 Treponema sp.
GTTCTTTTCTTTCTTTTACTGCTCGCCCTTTCAGAACACTTCAATTTTTCATTTTCTTACGCAATCGGTTCAGTTGCATCGGGACTTTTAGTATCTGCTTACATCGGCTCAATCACAAAAAAATTCAGATTTTCTGCGATTCTGGCTTCACTTTTCGTGCTTTTGTATTCTTATCTTTATCTTTCGCTCCAATCCGAAGATTACGCACTTTTAATCGGCTCAATTTTTGCTTTTGTAATCGTTGCGGTCTTAATGTTCTTCACAAGAAACGGTATAATGTTCCATCGTGAAGACGAAAATAGCGGTTGTTGATGATGAAAAAAATGTAAGGTTTGCGCTCAGAAAATTCCTTGAAGCCGAAGATTTCGAAGTAAGGGAATTTTCTGACGGCAAAGAGGCTCTTACATCTCTAAGCGAAAATGATTTTGTGCCAGACATTTATGTGCTCGACATTATGATGCCTGTGATGGACGGAATTATGTTCCTTCAAAAATACAAGCCGATTGCCCCTGAGATACCTGCGATTTTTCTTACCAGCCGGGATGAAGAATTCGACAAAGTTCTGGGACTTGAACTTGGCGCGGATGATTATCTTACCAAGCCTTTTTCAATGAAGGAACTTCTGGCAAGAATCAAAGTGATTTTAAGACGGTACAAAAATACAATCGTCTTCACAACAGAAAATGAAAACACTCAAAGTTCAACAGATTCTTCTGAATCAAACAAAAAAGACCTTGATTCATCCCAGATTTTAAACGGAAGTCTGATTTTGGACACAAAAAGCTTTACCGCAAAATCTAAAAATGAAGGAACGGAAACAGAAATCCCGCTTACAGTCACAGAATTCAGGATTTTAGAGCTTTTCATGAAAAATCCGCTTACAGTCTTTAACCGCGAGCAGATTTTACAAGCCGCATATCCTGAAGACATTTACTTAAACGACCGCGCGATTGACTGCCACATAAAAAGGCTGCGAAAAAAAATCGGCTCAGAGCGAATCGAAACGGTCTACGGAATGGGATACAAATTCAAATGAAATTTTTCAAAAAAAGACTTTTTATAAGCATTTCGATTCAGATAGCAGTTTTTCTCGTTCTGATTGCTTTTCTTCCTGTCGCCGTCACGATGGCACTCAAAACTTACGAAAAGCAGCTTCTTGAACTTACGGAACACTCAAATGTACAGCAGGCCCGTCTTGTTTCATCTTCACTTTCACAAAATCCACTTACAAAAGAAAGTGCAGACTCCCTTTTAAAAGCAATGAACGGAGAATTTGAATCGAGAATCAGAATTATCGGGAAGGAAGGAAATCTTCTGGCAGACTCTGCCACGACCACAAATAAAGAAAACGCCGGAACAGCCGCGAAAGTTCAGGATTTTTCTTCACGCACAGACTATTCATCAGTTGAAAAGGTAATAAAATCTGCCGAACAAAGCTTTATCTACAGGCTTTTTTCAATTCCAATCCGCATTTACAGAAAATTCCGAAAACCGTCGGCTAATCCTTTTTCAACCGACTACTACACATCCCGCTCAACCTACGATGGAAATGAAATCAAATCAGCTTTGCAGGGAAATTACGGCTCAATCACAAGATTTTCAAGGTCAGGTAACTCAGTTACTCTATATTCTGCAATTCCTGTTTTCAAACAAGATAGTGATGAAGTCCAGGGGGCAGTTCTTGTCAGCTGCTCAACTTACAAAATTCTTCAGAATCTTTACGAACTCCGCCTTGATTTAGGAAAAATCTTTCTTGCATCTTTGATTTTCGTTCTTTTTGTCTCACTTTTTTTCACTTTCAGAATCAGCCTGCCCCTTCAAAAACTTTCCAAGCAGACACAACAGACTTTAGACAAACACGGAAGAATTCTTACAACTTCATTTACAGGCAAAAACCGCCACGATGAAATCGGAATTCTTTCACGCTCTTTTACAGCACTGCTTGAAAAACTCAATAAAAGGCTCACTTTCACGCAGAGTTTTGCAAGTGATGTATCGCACGAGTTCAAAAATCCGCTGGCCGCAATCAGATCCTGCACGGAAGTTCTTGAAACGCCGAATCTTACAGAAGAAGAACGGAAAGAATTCACCCATGCAATCACAGAAGAAGTCACACATCTTCAAAAACTCCTCACAGAAGTACGGAATATCACGAAAATCGATGCCGGTACAGAAGAAAATACTGAATCAGAGCCGGTTCCTCTAAAATCCGCATTAAAAAATATAATTTCACGGATTTCAAAAGTTTATCCTGAAAAAAAATTTAATTTTGAAGCAGAAGACGAAGATATTTTTTACAAAATTCCAGAGTTTTATTTTGACAGGCTTGCAGAAAATCTGATTGAAAATGCAGCGAGTTTTGCAATTTCCTGCGTAAAAATTTCGCTTAAAAAAGAAAACGGAAAAATTACGCTCACAGTCGAAGATGACGGAAAAGGAATTGCAGAAGAAGAAAAATCAAAAATATTCGACAGATTTTACAGTCACCGGAACGAAAATGAAAAATCTGCCCACACAGGTCTTGGACTTGCAACCGTAAAGGCAATTGCAGATTCTGTGAAAGCAGAAATTTCTGTGGCTGAAAGTGAAGATTTGGGCGGTGCGAAATTTTCGATTAAACTGCAGGAAAATTACGGTTAAAGCCTTTTTATTTAATCTTCCATTTATCTGAATGGTATCGTTTTAAAAAATTCGTGCGGTATTCTTCAAAGCGGTTTTCTGAAATTGCGGCACGGATTTCTTTCATCATGTTGTGCAAAAAGTAAAGGTTGTGATAACTTGCGAGCATGCTTCCCAGAATTTCCTGAGACTTGAACAGGTGACGAAGATATGAGCGAGAATAAGACCGGCAGACTTTGCAGTTACATTCAGGATCGAGCGGGCCAAAATCACGGGCAAAACGCTCCTGCTTAATCGGAAGATTTCCGTCGCGGGTAAAATAGCTTCCGTTACGGGCATTTCGGGTCGGAAGAACGCAGTCAAACATATCGATTCCGGAATGAACGGCATCAAGAATGTAATCAGGAGTTCCGATTCCCATGACATATTTTGCCTTTTCTTTTGGAAGATAATTCACTGTGTAGTCAAGTGTTGAAGCAAAAAGTTCAGGCGGCTCTCCTACCGAAAGACCTCCGATTGCGATTGCAGGTAAATCCATCCCGGTCACAAATTCTGCAGAATGTTTTCGTAAGTCCTCAAAGAAATTTCCCTGAACAATCGGCATTAAGATTCCCTGGTAGCCAGAATCGCATTTTTGAATCCATTCCTGTTTTGCACGACGAAGCCAGTTTTTTGTGATTTCAAGGGCGTGGACGGCTTCTTTTTTGTCGGCACCGAAGCCAGTGCACACATCAAGCTGCATTTGAACGTCAGAATTGAACTGAGTCTGAATGTCTACAACACGCTCCGGGGTGAACATGTGGCGCGAACCGTCGATGTTTGAAGAAAAAAGGGCTCCTTCTTCGGTAATTTTTCGTAATTTTGAAAGGCTCCAGACCTGAAAACCGCCTGAATCAGTCAAGAAATTCTTTTTCCAGCCGGAAAATCCGTGCAATCCGCCCGCCTCTTCGATAATGTCGCTTCCGGGACGCAGATAAAGATGATATGTGTTTGCAAGAATGATTTCAAAGCCGATTTCATCAAGGTCGTCTTTTGTAAGTGCTTTTACAGTAGCATTAGTTCCAACAGGCATAAAAACAGGGGTGGCAACATCGCCGTGAGGAAGATGAAGAGTGCCGGTTCTAGACTTTCCATCGGTTGATTCGTGTTTTATTTCAAAAATATTTTCTATCATTTCGGCGGGAAGTATAGCAGATAAATTAAAAAATGAAAACGGAAAATAGAATGCGGAGAATATCTGGAGGAATTTTAGAGATATGAAGTCTTGACAGCCACACGACTTTTCACAATAATATTTCCAATTACGGCAAAGAGGTCGTAGATAATGTTTCGTAAACTCGAAGCACTGTCTACGGCCTCTTTTTTTTACGGAGGAAATTATGTGCGGATTTGTTGGTTGTTTTGATTTGAGTTCTGGCGGAAAACCGGTTGCAGAAGGGCTCCGTGACG
>NZ_JAZOUG010000230.1:0-2761 GCF_045657965.1 Treponema sp.
TTCAGCTCAAAAAAGGACAGAAAAGCTGCTCAAAAACTTGTTGAAGATTACAAAGACAAGGCAAAATATACGGTTATGTTTGGTGCGCAAACTTTGAGCGTCCTGGAAAGAGTCCTTGTCGAAAAAGAGATGGATGGAACAGAAGGCGACAATCTTACAAACACTTATGTCGATTTGGACATGTATCTTCGTGATGCGGAAGGAAATCAGACCTATTTTATTTCCCCGTCAGCACTGCTAAAGGTTTCGCTCTTGAGCTGTCAGATTATGTTTGAAAAAGAAAACACCGTTTTCAACAAAGTTTCGGACGAAATTTCTAACGATGAAGATTTGGGAATGTTTGATAAACTTACCGCCCAGATTGCTCATCAGCTTTCGAGAGTTCCGCAGATGATAATGGTCTTTTTCTGCTGCATAGTTCTGATTCTTTCGACTATTTTTGCAGAAATCCAGTATGTGATGACGATTCTTGAGTATACGATAATCTGCGGTATTGGGGCAATTTTTATACCGCTCATGCTTTTTGACGGCACAAAGGATATTCCGAAAAAACTTATTCCTGTGTTTATCAGTTTTCTTGTTAAGATAATGGTCATAACAATCTGTCTTATGTTCGTGTATTATTTGATGATTGAAAACTGTATCAATACGATTGCAGATGACGGCGGAATGAACTGGACTGCTGTAGGAGAAATTGCTTTTGAGGCGATTCTTTGCTACATACTCACTCAGAACGCACCGAAAATCGCACAAACAATACTGACTGGTCAGCCGCAGCTTTCTATGGGCGAATTTGTCGCGGGTGCTGGAACGGCAATGGCTACTGCCGGTGGAATGAAAGCCGTAGCTAGCGGGGCAGCACGGACTGCCTATAACAAAGGCTCTGATGCTGTCGGCGGAGCGAAAAAAATGCACGCTGCCGCAAGTGCCGCAAGCGGAAGCCTTGGTGGTAGTGCCACACACGGACAGAAGTTCAAGGCGGCAATGGCAGGAGCTGGGGCTGTTGCTTCTGCGGAATTGAAAGAAAAAATGAGAGCAAAAGCAGAGAAGTTCAGTAAAGGACATTCTTCTATTCCTATTGTCGGAGCGGCGTTGCAGAAAGCGGGCTTCACGGACGGCGGAAGCAGCGGCGGTGGAGCAGGTGGTTCCGTTGGTGGAGCAAGTGCGCACGGAATGTCAGGGCAGGGAAGAGATGGAAAGGCTCTTAGCACTACATCAAATCCGAATTTTGCCACCGCTACCAAATATGACGAGAAAACTCAGTCGCAGCGTAATATGACTCACAAAGAATTTAATACAGAAAAAATGAGGCAGGGCGTTGAAATCGGCTCGCAGGTTGGTGAAAAAATGAAAGCAAAAATCGATGCTCAAAACGCCAAGAAAGCAGAGCAGGGTGGGGCATTGCCCGAAAACCTTTCCGGAAACGAAAGGGCAAACAAAGAATAGGCTGTTTGCAAAAAAAATCCACGGAGAAAAATCTCCGTGGAATCCAGCTATTTCTTCTGTTTGTTCGCCTTGATTTTTACGGCAATCGCCTGGCTTTTCGCATCGCGCAGAATGTATTCGATGTCTATGTCTTCTGCTGAAAGATTGGCTTCGTTTGTGGCTTCTTTTACGACAAGCTCTGTTATTTCCTCGTCGCTCGCCTTGAGCAAAGTTTTCATAGATGTTAGTTTCATACTTACAATATTATTGAGAGCGAGAAAATTTTTCAACACGCCTTCAGCTTGCGGTTCGGGATGCTTTGCGAAAACGGCAAGTTGTGCTATAATCGGTGACAGGAGGCAAAATATGTTTTTTGATGAATCGATAAAAATTGATACGCAAAAGTTGCCTCGCATTCTTAGGAACGATTACAACCTCTTGCAGCAATATTATCATGAAAACAAAGAAACTGAGTTCATTCTCTATGTGGACTCTGTGGAAGCTACTATAAAAGCCTGTTTCATTGACGGGTCTATAACAAAGCAGCAGCAGGTTGATTTGTTCCATGTGATTGGAATTTATGTTTGAGGGCATATATTGTGAAAATCATAGATTTTGATAATTGCGAAAGACCATCGATTTTTTCTCAAAGACATTATGGCGGATTGTCGGGAAACAAAGAGCATATCCTTATTGACGGTGAGAACTGGTTTTTGAAATATCCTGCGAATATTCGCGGAAGATTTCAGAATGTAGATTTAAGCTACTCAAATTCGCCGTTATGTGAGTATCTCGGCTCTAAAGTATATGAACTCCTTGATATTCCTGTTCATAAAACTCTGCTTGGAATAAGTTCAAAAAGCGGTCATGTTTTGGTTGCGTGCAAGGATTTTTTGAAAAATGGTGAAAAGCTTGATGAATTTTCCCAAATCAAAGTTAGTTTTGCGCCTCATGATTTGGATTCTTCAAGTTCGTCAGGGGCTTCTTGTAATCTTGATGAAACGGTCTCAATCATAAAAAACAATGAATTCATGAAGAGCGTTGCGGGCGTTGAGGAGCGTTTCTGGGATATGTTCCTTGTGGACGCTCTTATTGGTAACTCTGACAGAAACAACGGAAACTGGGGGATTATACGAAAACTTGACGGAACAAATGAACTTTCGCCTGTGTATGACAATGGAAATTCCTTCAATAATAAATGGGATTTAGAAAAAATCCGTCTTTTTCAGTCTGACCATGAGAAGTTCACTTCGGAAGCCTATACTGGAAAAATCTGCATATTCTCACGACTTTCAAAAAATGGGGAAGAAAAGAAAGTAAACCCATTCAATGTGAT
>NZ_JAZOUG010000231.1:0-8874 GCF_045657965.1 Treponema sp.
ATGGCTACGATCCGACTTTGATTGCATGAGTATCATAATCACGAAGATATTTTTTAATGATTTTAATAACTGAATCAATTGACTTGTAACGCTTTTCAGGATTTCCCTTAAGCATTTTTTTAATCATATTGCAGATTACCCGGGGAATTGACGGATCAATTTTTCGAGGATTAATATATTTGCCTTTTTTTATACGTTCAAGGTTTTCTGCACTAATCTGAGACGGAAAAGGCTTGGTTCCGGTCAGCATTTCATAAAGCATGACACCCATTGAATAAATGTCAGCACGGTTATCAACAGAACGGGAATCTGTAATCTGTTCAGGGCTCATATAGGCAGGAGTTCCAAGAGTAACTCCGGTCTGTGTTACATCCCCTGCAACTTTTGAAATTATTTTATCTGATTTTGTAACAGAAATTTCTTCGATTTCATCACTGGCAGCAATTCCAAAATCAGCAAGCTTAACTTCAGCTCTCCGGCTGATTAAAATATTCCCCGGTTTGATGTCACGATGAACAATTCCGCGTGCATGTGCAAATTTTAATGCATAGCAGGCATCAAGAAATACCAGAAGAGAAAGTTCTGTACCAAGGGAAACCTGTTTTTCAATAACCTGGGCAAGAGAAAGACCGTCAACAAATTCTTCTACAATGTAGTGAGAATTTCCTTCAACAAAATAATCAAAAAGATGAACAATATAAGGACTCTGCATATCAAGCAGAATCTGAGCTTCCCTTTTAAAACGCTCGCGGATTGTTGCATTTCCTTTTATCGTCAGTTTTTTGAGTATGACCATGCGTCTTAGTGTCGGATGAACGGCCTTATAAACAGCGCCCATTCCGCCTTTTGCAACTAAGCCCATAATTTTGTACTTTCCGATAAAAACAGGATTTGAAGTCTCGGCCATTACAATCCCCCTTATTTTTCAACTTCTATAATGTTATTTTCCGGATTGAATTTTGTATCTGGAAGCACGAATGCAATCTGCTCGATTTCAGGATTATGAATCTGAATAAACATTCCGTTCTGACGAAGGGCATATTTTTCTAAAACAGGTCTGTGACCGGCAAAATAAAATGCATTTTTCCGGTTATTTTCGCTCAAAAGTTCATTAAAAAGATGTTCAACAGTGCCTTCACGGGCAGCATCGTTTGCAGTCCATGTAAGTGCAAAAGTAACAAATGAGCCTGTTTCGTGATAATTTATGATCTGTTTTCTGGTAAAAAATGCAGCTGGTTCTGCATGGCTTACAACACAATTTTTAAAAGCTGCACAGACAGGCAGTGCTTTTTCAAAATATGAAATTTCATGAAGAATCAAATCATCGTAAAAATGCTGCAGAAATCTGGAAACCATATTCCCTTCATCACAGAATTTACGGAAAGGAACATTACCAAACTGCGCACGTTTATCTTCGTTTAAAACATTTTCATGATTACCTTTTAAGATATGAAAATGACTGGCAAAAGCTGACTTTAATGTAAGAATCATCTGCAGAAGTGAAAGATTTTCCAGCATTTCTGCTTTCATCGGTTCATTTACATAATTTCCGCCGATATATTCAAGATAAGCTTCTTTCCATCTTTCTCTCCCCCTGTTTTCAGAATGAAAAATATCTCCTACACAGCAGATTAAAATTTCTGAATTCTGCAGAAGCTCTAAGACAGTCTTTCCCTGAAATTCAAAATCAAGGATATCAATAAGGAATTTACCCCGTCCATGCAAATCAGGAACTATGATTAATGGAAGTGCTGAAGATTTTTCGTCAGTAAAATCAAGAAGTCCGCCGGCCTTTCCTTCAGAATCATGCGGCCGGTATGAATTATTTTCGCCTTCCAGAGAAGAAATTCCACTTTCTAACAGAGAAAGAAGACCTTCATGGGAAGGCAGTTCAGGAGAATCAAGATAAGAGCGGAGAATAGTTCTGATTTGTGTCATTGACTATGACATTACCAGTGTTGTAGCACCAATTGTGATTTTGTCGCCGGGATTAAGCCGGATATATTTATCGGGCGGAATTCTGTGTCCGTTTACAAAAGTACCGTTTGTGCTTTTTTCGTCTTTTAAAAAATAAGCATCGCGTATTTTTTGAATGGATGCATGAAAACGGCTCGCAAGCTTGTTATCAATAACAATAGAACATTCAGATGAACGCCCGATTGTCATTTTAGCTACGAGATTAATTTTTTTCTGATTAAACATGAGATAAGAAACAGGTGTACCAACAGCCACCTTTTCCAAGTGCTGCCCGATTGGGCTTGAAGTTGCGATTGTTGTATCTTGCATAAAGCAATTATAACACAACAATCGCTTTTTTGTAAAATTTCAGTAATTTTTTTTACAGTTTTGGAACTTTTGCAAGACTTGCGGCAATTTCAACATCAGTCGGGATGTAGTCGCTCATTGTTCCGTCATTGAATGCTTTGTATGCATACATATCGAAGTAACCTGTTCCTGTAAGACCAAAGAGAATTGTTTTTTCTTCACCGGTTTCTTTACACTTCAATGCTTCATCAATAGCAACACGGATTGCATGGCTCGATTCCGGTGCCGGTAAAATTCCTTCTACACGGGCAAATTCCTGTGCAGCTGCAAATACCTGTGTCTGTTCTACAGAGCGGGCTTCCATAAGACCATCATCATACAACTGTGAAAGGATTGAGCTCATTCCGTGATAACGCAGACCTCCAGCGTGATTTGGTGAAGGCATAAATTCGCTTCCGAGAGTGTACATTTTTGCAAGCGGACAGACATGGCCCGTATCGCAGAAATCGTAGACATATTTACCGCGAGTGAGCGACGGACAGCTTGCAGGTTCTACGGCAATAAACTGATAATCAGCTTCTCCGCGCAGTTTTCGTCCCATAAAAGGAGAAATGAGACCGCCTAAGTTTGAGCCGCCTCCGGCACATCCGATGATTACATCCGGTTTGATTCCGTAATCGTCCATTGCAGTCATTGTTTCAAGACCAATTACAGTCTGATGAAGCAGAACCTGATTCAAAACGCTTCCCAAAACATAACGGTATCCGTTCTGTTTTGTTGCAGCTTCAACTGCTTCAGAAATTGCACATCCTAAACTTCCGCCTGTTCCAGGAAATTCAGCCAAAATTTTTCGTCCGACTTCAGTTGTATCGCTCGGTGAAGGTGTAATTTTTGCTCCGTAGGTACGCATAACTTCACGGCGGAAAGGCTTCTGCTCATAAGAAACTTTTACCATGTAAACCTGGCAGTCCAAATCAAAATAAGAACATGCCATTGAAAGAGCAGTACCCCACTGACCGGCACCTGTTTCAGTTGTAACACCTTTTAACCCCTGCTTTTTTGCATAGTAAGCCTGCGCGATTGCAGAATTGAGTTTATGGCTTCCGCTTGTGTTGTTTCCTTCAAATTTGTAATAGATTTTTGCCGGAGTTCCGAGTTTTTTTTCAAGACAGTAAGCACGGACAAGAGGAGCCGGCCGGTACATTTTATAAAATTCACGGATTTCGTTTGGAATGGGAATATAAGCATCGGTAGTATTAAGTTCCTGTTTTACAAGCTCATCGCAGAAAACATGGGAAAGTTCTTCAGCAGTGCAAGGCTTTCCTGTAGCCGGATTTAAAAGTGGAGCAGGCTTATTTTTCATGTCAGCACGGACATTGTACCAGCTTGACGGCAATTCATTTTCAGAAAGATAGATTTTGTAAGGGATTTTTTCAGACATTTGTGTAAGTTCTCCAAAATTTCTATTTATAGAAACATTATACAGAAAATGAAGAACTTACACAATAAACTTATGCTTCGAGTGTTAAATCACCTTCTTTTATCCAGCCGATTTTTCTTAAAATAAGACCAAAAGCCCAGCTTAAAAGGCCAGGAAGAATAAAACAGACAAGAATAAGGCCGAGCCAGTCAAAGAATGTCGGAGAAACAGCAAGTGATTCAGCTGTAATGGCATTAATTTCTTCAACTGTTTTTCCTGCCTGTTCAGCAATATGCTGAGCACTTTTTACAGCGGCTTCAGATGGTGTAAACCAGCCTGCAATTACACCAATCTGACCTACAAGTCCGCAGGTTCCCATGCCTGAAGAAACGGCAGCTCCGTTCATTTCCATTTTGAAAAGACAGGTTGCAACAGGGCCAGTGATTGCAGAAGCAAGTGTCGGCGGAATCCAGATTTTAGGATTTTTAATGATATTCGGCATCTGAAGCATTGAAGTTCCAAGTCCCTGAGAAAGAATACCGCCCCAGCCGTTTTCACGGAAAGAAAGAACAGCAAATCCAACCATCTGGGCAGAACAGCCTGCTACGGCAGCTCCACCTGCAAGACCAACAAGTCCTAAAGCAGCACAAATTGCTGCAGAAGAAATCGGGAGCGTGAGAACGATTCCAACGAGAACAGAAATGATAATTCCCATTACAAACGGATGTAATTTTGTTGCCCACACAATGATGTTTCCGATTGAAGAAGCCGCCATTCCGATATACTTTGCAAAGAGAACTGTAAGAAGAGAACCGGCTAAAATTGTAACGAGCGGAGTTACGATAATATCAACTTTTGTTTTTTTACTTACAAGATTACCAAGTTCAGCTGCAGCAATAGCAATAATAAGAACAGCTAAAGGACCGCCTGCCCCGCCAGTAACGTTTGCAGCACTTCCAACTGCAACAAGCGAAAACAAAACAAGGGCCGGAACCTGCATAGCAAAACCGATACCGACAGCCATTGCAGCTCCAACAACGTGAGCATCTGTTGCAAAATTTCCTGCATTAACTAAAAACTGGAAAACCGGATTTACTCCCAGACGGAGAAGCTGCTGTCCTAAAGTCTTGATGATTGTTCCGATAAGCAGGGACGCAAATAATCCCTGAGCCATACCACTGAGCGCATCAATAAGATAACGCTTTACGTACTTGTTCATAACGAACTCCTTTGTGAGAAAATAAAAAAAAATTGATTTTTCATTGAGTCACTTCTGATGTAGACTTAGGAGTGTTCGTGAACCCGTTAGACAGTACGCAGAATTAAAAAAGCGAGTCTGTCATCAGTCATCTAACCGTAACATCTGATTAAATATGAAAGGAAATGTAACAAAAATCTGCAATAATTACAACATATTCAGATTTTTGTGTTATAATATTTATATGAAAAAACACATTCTTTTCCTGTTTTTAACTTTTTTAGCAGTTCAATCATTTTCTTCATCAAAAAAATTTAATTTTCCGGACTACTCTTTAACAGCCCTTTATGCAGAATCTGTTCAACCGGGAGATGCAGTTTTTATACGGCTCATTTTTGAAACAAAAGATAAAAAATTAATCAAATCTCTTAAAGAAGATTTTTCTGAAAGCGGAAAACTTGAGGTCTTAAAAATCAATGAAGACGGTTCAGAGTCAGAAAAATCAATCACAAAATCCGATTTTTACAAAATGAACAGAGAAAAATCAAAAAAACTTATAAAATCAACCCTTTTAACAGGTTCCCCACTTTCTTCATGGGTAAAGGCAGGTGAATACAAGGCAAAAATAATCTGTCAGTCATTTGGAAAGGAAGAAATTACAATAGAACTTCCTGTAAAAATTGTTCCAAAAGAATTTATTTCGGAAACAATTCCTCTCAATGCAAGTAATACTGCAATCAAAACAAACACAAGTTCAGCACGCATGGATCAGATAAACCGTCTGAATAAAATTCTCGATACAAAAAATTTTGATGCAGTTTACGAAACTTCCGCTTTTATTCCCCCTACTCCAGCTACACGAAGAACTTCATTTTTTGCAGACCGCCGGGTTTATGCTTATTCAAACGGAAAATCTTCTACAAGCCTTCATTATGGAATCGATTACGGTATTCCAACAGGAAATGAAGTCCGTTCATGCGGTAAAGGAAAAGTCGTAATGGCAGAAGACAGAATTTCAACCGGCTGGAGCGTGTGCATTGAACATCTGCCGGGACTTTACTCACTTTACTATCATATGAGTGAACTTAAAGTCGAAAACGGTCAGGTGATAAATGCAGGGGATTTAATCGGACTATCCGGCGCAACAGGTCTTGCCACAGGACCGCACCTTCACTGGGAAGTGCGGCTTAATATGGAAGCTGTATCCCCGGACTTTTTTGTAAACGACTTTACTTTTGAGAAAGAGCAGTACTAAGTCTTTTTAAGGCTTCTTCAAGAACCGGCTTTGGTGTTGCAATATTTATACGCTGATAATTCTTCCCTTCTTCTCCGAACATTGTGCCACGGTCAAGCCATAGTTTTGCCTTGTTTACGATAAGACTGTCAAGTTCTTCATCAGAAAAGCCATAAGCAGAAAAATCAAGCCATAATAAATATGTGCCTTCAGGTTCAATCAGCCGCACTTTTGGTAATTTCTGGACAAGGAAGTTTCTTAAAAAGTCAAGATTTTCCTTTAAGTGTAGTTTTAATGCTAAAAGCCATTCTTTTCCATGTTCATAGGCAGCCTGAGTTGCACTAAATCCCATGAGACTTGGCTCATCGTACCCTGTTTTATCGCGTTCATCATGGAATTTTCTTTTTAATTCAAGATTTTGAATAAAATTTATTGAAAACTGAAGGCCTGCAAGATTAAAAGTTTTGCTTGCGGAAGTTGATACGATTGAATTTAATGCTGCTTCTTTTGAAATTGTTGAAAAAACAGTGTGAACATTCGGCTCAAAAACAAAATCATTGTGAATTTCGTCCGAAAAAACAATTACTTTGTGACGAAGACAGATTTCTGAAAGTTTTGTAAGCTCTTCACGAGTCCAGACGCGGCCAACAGGATTGTGCGGACTGCAGAGAATGAATAGCTTTACGTTATTTTCTGTTATTTTCTTTTCAAAATCCTCAAAATCGATTTGCCATTTTCCGTTTTTTTCAAAAAGGGATGATGTAACGAGCTTACGGTTATTTGCAATAATCATATTTTTGAAAGGATAGTAAACCGGCGTCTGAATGATGACTGCTTCTCCTTCCTTCGTGAAGGCTTTGATTGCACACGCAATTGCAAAAACAACTCCCGGAGTTGTAACGATGTGACTGCGTTCGACTTCAAAATTGTGTTCGTTTTTCTGCCATTTTTTTACCGCTTCATAAAATTTCTCATCGGGAACAGAATACCCGAAAATGCCGTGGTCAATACGATTATGAAGTGCTTCAAGAATTGCCGGAGCTGTTGGAAAATCCATATCGGCAACCCAAAGTGGAAGAACATCTGCAGGTTTTCCACGGGCAACTGCAAGATCAGTTTTAATTGAGTTTGTATTATGCCCGTCTGTAATTCTATTAAAATCGTAAATCATCCAAGAGCCTCCCCTAAATCTTTTATTAAATCGTCCGGATTTTCAATTCCGACGCTCAGACGAAGAAGTTTATCCGTAATTCCACGTGCATTACGCTCTTTTTCAGGAACATCAACATGCGTCTGAGTTTTAGGATATGTAATGAGGCTGTCAACTCCGCCCAAACTTTCGGCAAAATGTATAACTTTTACGCTTTTCAGTACTTTTTCGACTGTTGCGACAGAATCTACATAAAACGAAATCATACTGCCCTTTCCGGCAAAAAGGACTTTCTGAACTTTAGGATGATTTTCAAGGAAGGCTGCGATTTTTTTTGCATTCGAACAGTGTTTTTCCATTCTGACAGCTAAAGTTTTAATACCACGTACTGCAAGAAAAGAATCAAACGGAGGAAGAGCCGAACCTGTGGTTTTTGTTATAATTTCAAGATTTTCAGCAAGTTTTTTGTCATTCGTTGTGACAAATCCTGCGAGTGTGTCGTTGTGACCGCAAAGAAATTTTGTTCCGCTCTGCACTGAAATGTCCGCACCAAGCAGAAGCGGCTGCTGAAGATACGGGGTTAAGAAAGTATTGTCAACGATTAAAAGTGCACCGATTGAATGAGCGAATTCCGCAGTTGTCCTGATGTCAGTGACTTTCATCAGAGGATTGCCCGGTGTTTCGACAAAAATAATTTTTGTATTTTCCTTCCGTGCAGATTTTATGTTTTCAAGGTTTGAAGTATCAACATAAGTTGTGTCAAAGCCAAGTTTTAAACCAATTGTGTTTAAAAAGCGTTCAGTTCCGCCGTAAAGATCATCCGAGCAGATTACATGAAAGCGTGTTCCTAAGTTTTCGTTCAAAATGACTGCGTCAAAAAGAGCAGTAATTGCGGCAAGCCCGCAGTTAAAAGCAAAGCCAAATTCTGCATGGTCAAGCGAAGCAACAAGTTTTTCAAGATAATCGCGGGTAGGATTTTTTAGGCGTGAATAGTCATAGCCGGTGGATTTTCCAAGTTCCGGATGTGCAAATGTTGCGCTCTGATAAATCGGAAGAGAAATAGCTCCGGTATTGTCACAGGCCTGATAATACGGTTTTCCTGTGACGCAAATGGTGTCAATATTCATAGTTTCTCCTAAATGCAATAATCATATCCATTAAACTGACGGTTTTTTTCGACAATCTGGTCAAGAGTACTGGAATCAACATAGTTATTTATTACTTCATTGAACTCATTCCAGAAATCATCATTTCCGACTGAACTGACCGCATTTGTTTCATTTGGGCTTCTCGGATTCAAATCACCTTCCATGGCCCGTAAAATCTCTCCGACAGTGTAATCTTCAGGCGATTTTGAAAGCCTGTAACCGCCGTTGTTGCCGCGAAGTCCCGTCACAAGCCCGGACTTACTCAACTGAATCAAAATCTGTTCCATATATTTTGAAGAAAGATTATGTCTATGGGCAAGCAGTTTAAGCGGTATAAAATTCTGAGTTTTCTGTTCAGCAAGCTCTGTCATAATCAGAAGAGCATACTGACCTTTTGTTGATATTCTAAGCATAATACTCCCTACTATCTTAATAGGTTAATTATACAGGGTATTACCT
>NZ_JAZOUG010000232.1:0-1787 GCF_045657965.1 Treponema sp.
ATTATTCAGGATGTAAAAACTTATTTTGATGAAACTCCACTCAATAACAAAAGCACTGTAAAAAATCTTCTTGATATTTACAGAAAGGAACATGCGGGAAACGATCAGCGTGATGGTGTTATTTTTGAACGAATGTTGACACAGGCGATAATCGAAAATGATGCTCCAAACAGTATCAATAATGATGAAGGACTGCTAGACCTTATCTGTGTAGATTATTATTTTGATTCCGGAATCGACAGTATCTGTATCCGTATTAACGGTCACATTATTACAAGTCTTGATTTTCTGAACTTCATTATTGAAAAGGATAAGACAATCCGCTCCGCTGAAATCATTTTGATTCAATCTAAGTGTAAGGATAAGTTTGATTTAAAGGAAATAAGCACTTTTATTTTGGGCGTGCAGAATTTTTTGGAACGAGAATCTTCCAGAAAGCTGAATCCTAAAGTACAGTACTGGTTCAATATTAAAAATGAACTTCTGGAAAACGTTCAGTACTGGACGGAAATGAGCCATATTGATATCAGGCTTTTTTATGCTGCTGCTAATGCTACCTGGACTAATTCCAGCGAAGTTCTGGGCTCTTTTGAAACCTTAAAAAAAGCGGCTGCCCGATTTGAAAACGGGATTTACCAGATAGAATCACCTGTCTTTATTGATGAAAAACGTCTGCAGAAGATTACGCTCAATGAAACTGAATCATACTCAGCAAAGCTTGCTTTACAGGGAACCCCTCTTCAGCTTAGTGGTGATGAAGCTGTTATGGGCTGTGCTGCTATTATCAACGCAACGGATTTACTTGGTATTTTGATTGATGAAACAACCGGAAACTTAAAACGTGGGCTTTTTGAAGAGAATGTACGCGATTACCAGGGAAACACAAATGTAAATCAGTCTATTAAAGAAACTATCCGAACAGCACCTGAAAGTTTTATTCTGCGAAACAACGGAATCACAATTCTTGCAAACAGACTGGAATACCCGAACCTGAATACGGTAAGAGTTACAAATCCTCAGATTGTAAACGGATGCCAGACCTGCAGTGTACTTTATTATGCTCATAAAGAAGGGCTGGATGTTTCAAAAGTGAAGGTTTTTGCACGTATTATTTCAACGAATGAAACCGAGTCCATTAACTCGATTGTAAGTGCAAATAATAATCAGAACATTGTTCACGACATGATTAATGAAATTACGAAGGAATATCACAAGAAACTGGAGCAGTTCTTCCGTAATTACAGTGATGTAGCTGAAACACGCCATGTTTATTATGAGCGACGTTCAAAATCTTTGATGAATGAAAATATCTGTGGCTATCAGAAGTGTACATTCCGTTCTTTGATTCAGAGCACGGTGGCTGTCTGGTTTGATTCACCTTATGATGCAACTAATTCTGAAGTAAAACTGATTTCAATGTATAAGAATCAGGTTTTCAGTGATAACCACAAAGAAATCTGCTATTACGCTGCGGCAAGTCTTTATTCTGCTTATGACAAACTGCTTTATGAAAACAGGATTCCTGCCACACTACGAAGTGCAAAACCGGCAGTATGTTACCTTGTAAAACGCAGTATCTGTCCTGCAAAAATTTCTTTGAATGATACCGAAAAAGCTGAAGAAGTTGCAAAGAAGATTCTGACTTTGTTAAAGAATCCGGATGATATTCTGGAAGAATTTGAAAAAGGTCTGGAAATCTTTACAAAGGCAAAGCAGCTGTTCAAAGAGAAAAACAACAAGAATATGAGTGACTATTTGAGCAGTGGCAAAATCATGTCTTATATTCT
>NZ_JAZOUG010000233.1:0-1676 GCF_045657965.1 Treponema sp.
ATTTTAGGAACATCTGAAAAAATGGTAAATAAGATTGCTGTCAGACTGCAGCTTCCCTTACCGGAAAAATATATCAGAATAGAAGAAATTGCCACACCAGAACAAATGGAAGAAGCAAGAAGAAGCCGTCAGATTGAAGGCAAACATGTAATTCCAGTCAGAGCCTATGAAGTTAAAAATCAGTCTTACTCAAAAATTTTCTACGACTCAATCAAAGTTTCAACAGCAAGAAATCGTATTTTATACAAACTGCTGTCAAAAATTTTCGGAAAAGGAAGTACATCGCAGCCTTCGCAAAATACCAAGCTTTTTGAAAAATCCCTTGTACGCCCTTCATTTTCACAGCTTGCCAGAAAAGAAGTTTCTCATGCCGTTTTAGCACAAATGACAATAAACTCAATCGGAGAATTTGATTCACAGGTAAAAATTAAAAAATTAACCGTCAGAAATGAAAAATCAGGTTACACTTTCATTCTTACAGTAGATGTTCCGCTTGGCAAAGAACTCACCCAGATAAGTCAGGAATTAAAAGACTTTATAATTTTGATTATCGAAAAAAAATTAAAACTGAGAATTGAAGATGTCTATATCGTAATTGACAAACTGATTTTACCAAAAACGGCATAAAAAAAAATGACAGAATATTTTAAAATCATCGAAGCAAAAGACGGAAATTTGATTCCGGTCTGCAGAAATACAGATACAAACACAGAAATTTCAATTCAATCAAAGTATAATCCTGTCCGCGAAGCAGAATCTTTCGTTTCACAGATAAATATTCCAGCCTCGTTTTTTGTAGTTTTAGGAATTGGCGCCGGCTTTCACATCCTAAAACTTTTGCAGAAATTTCCAGAATCCAAAATTCTTGCTGTAGAACTTTCTGACAATGCAATAAATTTTCTTTCAGGTCTACCTTCATTCAATGAAATTAGTAATAATAAATCCATACAGATTACATCCATCTCAAATCTGGAAACAATGCTGCTTTCTCTATACAAACCGGCTATTCATGGAAATTTATCTTTGATTTCACTCAGGCAATGGGAAACTGTTTTTCAAAATGATACAGAAAAAGCAAAAAAAATAATAAACAATTCAATAAAATTATTATCAGCTGATTTTTCTGTTCAAAGTCATTTTGGAAAAATCTGGCAAAAGAACATTCTTTCAAATCTTTCTATCGCCGAAAAAACAAAAAACTGGGAAGAAATTTCCAAAAAAATTCAAAATGATGTAAAATTAAAAAAAACAGCAGCAATCATTGCAGCAGGTCCTTCTCTCAATGAAAATATCAGTGAATTAAAACAAAACCGCCATAAATATTTTATAATCGCAACTGATACGGCTTTTTCTTCCCTTTTAAAACAAAATATAAAAAGCGATGCTGTTATATCAATTGACGGTCAGCAGGTTTCTCATGAACACTATCTTGAGATTTTACCTGAAAACACCCTGTATATTTTCGATTTATGTGCTTCCCCCTCTTCCGTAAGAAAAGCACTTAAATTTTCAAAAAATGTACTTTTTATTCAGACCGGTCATCCTCTAAGCCAGTATGCTTCTTACTTTGAAGGCAATCAAAACTTTCTGAATCTTGAAGCTGGAAGCGGAACCGTTACAATAGCAGCAGCAAGTTTTGCACAAAAAGCAGGATTTTCGAATAAAGACATTAAATT
>NZ_JAZOUG010000234.1:0-12209 GCF_045657965.1 Treponema sp.
AAAAAGAATTAGTTGAATATTTGTCTTGGTACAACGAAAAAAGAATTAAGGTTAAATTAAAAGGACTGACCCCTTTACAATTCAGGAATCAGTCCTTAAAATCAGCCTAGTTAAAGTGTCCAATAATTGGGGTGCACTTCACCGGATTAAACCGGCTTTTTTTTTATTAAAATAATCTACAAAAAATCTGAAAAGTATAGTATCATATAATAAAAGGAAGGTTAAAAATGAGAAAGTTTATTATCATGTTACTAGCTGTCACCCCGTTGTTTGCTCAATCATTAAAAGTTGATTTACCATCTCCAAACGGCAAAGATTTTTACTCAATTCAAAATACAAATTATTCACTCGGCTTTGCAGAAAATTACGGAATTCCGGTCTGGTGTATGTATAAACTCACACCGCAGATGCTCATCGGAACTGCCCCCTCTTCCAGTGACTGGCAGATTGATTCCCGTGTAAAAGGCTATAAAATCACCCCAAAAGATTTGACAGGCCAGAATCTTGAAGCAGTTCAACTCTATCCAAAAGATCATGCGCAAAATGATTCAACTGCAAAAATGTCAACATTTTATACATCAAATGTAGTTTTTATGAGCAAACAGCTTAAAGACACCATCTGGAAAAATATTACAAAAAAATCAGAAGAATTAGCTGCACAGTATGGTGAAGTTTATGTTTATACAGGTCCAGTTTTTGACCGGGATCCGCTTAAAGTAAAATATACAAATAACAACAAGATTGCAGTTCCATCATATTTTTATAAAATCATTCTCTATAAAAATGACGGGGCATATGAAAAAAAATGCTACAGGATTCAGAACAGAATTCCAGGCGATTATGAAAGAAACTGCGATCCGGATGAATTTTTATTCAATCTGTATCAGCTTGAAGCAGACACCGGCATAGATTTTTTTGACCGCGAAATAGATGCAAGTTTCCGTCAGGAAAAAATGAAATACCTTGAAAAACAGGTAAAATAATTTAAAACAAAAAAGGTCAGGGGAACCATGCACAATTCTAAACATCATAGAGCTGCTGCTTCCGCCCTGACTCGGTTTTGAAGAAAGAATTTGCTGGCGCCTGACCAACGAATGTAATTTAACATAAAAACCAATTCAAATCAACACACCCGCATTTTTTAATATTATTCTTCTTCGTCTTCAGAAGCTTCTGATGAATTTTCTGAAGCTGCTTTTTCCTGCTGTTTCTGGGCTGCTTCTGCCGCAATTTCCTGCTCTGTTTTAACCGAATGACCGACAATCTGGCCTTTAAAAACATCGCACAAGATTTTTACCTGCTCTGGAGCAGTCTGTTCAACCGGTGTTGTTACAACCTGCCTTAAGCTGACTTCAAATTTAACCTGTTCACCGCACATTTCCGAAAGAAATTTTGAAATTTGAGGAGAGTGCGAATCCAGCTGCATTTTGAGATAGCTTGAAGACACCTGCGTTATTACAGTTGAACCGGATTTTGTCCATGCGCCGGTCTGATACAGAGAAGAGCCGAGCATAGGATCCCGCATTGAGAGCTCTTTTATTGCAAGTTCCCTGAAATCTGACGAGTTATTCTGGAAAACAGTTGATTGAACCGGTGCCGCTGTTTGTTCAGGCGGCACAGCTCCGCCCATGCTAAAAGATGGAATACTTCCCGAATTTTGAGGCGTTGGATCTGGTGGAGCAAAATCTTCGCTCATGTCAGGCGGAACGGACTGCTGCTGTTCCTGAGGGTCAGAAAAAGCTGGAGGAGGCGCAAAAATATTTCTTGCAGGAGCCGCCTGCTGCTGAGCAGAAGTTTCCTCGCGGGAAGGCATCTGTGTAATTATGCGGTTAAGGTAAGGATTAGCCGACTGCGCTGCTGAATTTTGTACAGTATTCAAAGCCTGAGCTGAGCCGGAAGTTTGTGCAGCGGTATTCTGATGAGCTGTCTGAAGATTTTGAGAGGAAGCTGCTGGCCGTGGCTGAGAAGCACTGGAGCCCTGCATTAAAAGAGATTTTGCTTCATCGATTGCTTTTTTAACTTCGGCCGGTGAAACATACTGATTAAGCCAGCTCAAGCGTGAAAAGGCCAGTTCAAGCTCGTACCTTGGAGAAAGTGAATAGCGGATATCGCGGTAAAGCTGCAGAAGAATTGAAAGAGCTCGTTCAAGCTGAACCGGATTCCATGTCTGAAGCACAATTTGAGAATATCTTTCACGTGACTGACCAAGAAGAGATTCCTTTGAAATTCCTGCGCGGATAAGCAAAAGAGAACGCAGATATTCAGTGCAGTTTACGATGAACTGTTCGATGGAAACACCATTCTGTAAAAATTCGTCGATTTTAAGAAGTGTTTCCTGAGTTTTGTTCTGAGCTGCATCTTCAAAAATTGCATTAAGTCTGTCTACACCGACAAGACCGAGCTTATCGCGGATTTTATCGTAAGTAATGTGGTCGCCAGAGAATGCTGCAACCTGGTCAAAAAGAGTATAGGCATCGCGCACAGAACCGGTAGATTCCCTTGCAACCCAGTAAAGTGCTTCGTCATCTGCCTTAATATTGATTTCTGCAGCTGCTTCAGCAAGAAGCTGTTTTACCCGTTCAATCGGAACAAGACGGAAATTAAACTGCTGACAGCGCGACTTGATTGTAGCCGGAACTTTCTGGAGTTCAGTTGTAGCAAAAATAAAAATACAGTATGGAGGCGGCTCTTCGATTGTTTTAAGCAGAGCATTAAAAGCCGAGGTAGAAAGCATATGTACCTCGTCGATAATGTAGATTTTGTATCGTGAGCTCTGAGGAGGAAATAAAACTTCGTCTTTAATCTGTCTTACATCGTTTACGGAGGTATTAGATGCACCGTCGATTTCGATTACATCTGTACTGCTTCCTTTTGTAATTTCCAGACACTGCTGGCATTTTCCGCATGGAGTTGATGTCGGGCCATTTGCACAGTTCAAAGCCTTTGCTAAAATTCGGGCAGTTGAAGTCTTTCCACAGCCACGCGGGCCTGAAAAAAGATAAGCGTGTGCGATTTTTTGTGACTGAATTGCATTTTTTAGTGTTTCTGCAACAAATTCCTGACCTGCAAGAGCCTCAAAAGCCTGCGGTCTGCGACGGGTCGCTGTTACTTCGTAAGACATAAATAGAATAATACCCTAAAAATGAGCTTCATTCAATCTTCTCTTTCTAACGAAATTTCATTATCTTAATTGTATGAACAATAACAATTTTCTTGAATTTAATGATGTTACTTTTACATATCCGCCGGTTGAAGGCGATTTAGACGAAAACGAAAAACAGATTGAAAGCAAACCTGTCTTTGAACACTTTTCAGCACAGCTCCCGGAAGGATTTGTTAGCTTTGTCGGTCAGAACGGCTGCGGAAAATCAACTTTAATGCTTCTTGCAAGCGGCCGTCTTAATCCTGATTCTGGAACAGTTACGCTTTTAGGTAAAAATCCTGCCGTTCTCGATGACGAAAACAAAAATCTTCTTGCTTCTGTAATTTATCAGAATATGGAATTTGAAACCGAAGACAAAGTTAAAGAGCTTCTTTCGTTTGTTTATCAGAACGGCTCTTTAAAGGGAAATGCAAAGGCAATCCGCAATGAAAACAAAAATCTTCTCGATGAGACAATCGAAGTTTTTGAACTTTCTAATGTGCTTGAACATCCGCTCACAAAGTTGAGTAAAGGTGAAATTCAGCGCGTTCTTCTTGCATTCGGTATTTTGTATGGAAGCCAATCTCTCTTTATGGATGAGCCTCTTTTTGCCCTCGAAAATTACCAGAAAGAAAATGCACTTTCTTATCTCAAAGAATTTGTGCACAAAACAGGTAAATCAATTTACATTTCAATGCACGAGCTTGATTTAACAAAAAAATATGCTGATACAGTTCTGCTTTTCTATCCAAACCGCGACATGGCACTCGGCACACCAGAAGAAGTTCTTACCCGCGACGAGGTCGAAAAGGCTTACGGTGTTCCTTACGCAATGCTCAAAGATCACGAAAACTTAAGCAGAGAATATTTGAATTCACTTTCTAATCAGAAAAAGGAAGCTCAATAATAAAGCAGGCTCCGTGAGGTTCGGCATTTTTTGCAGAAATTGAACCGCTAAGGGCTGTAATAAGGGTTTGGGCGATTGAAAGCCCAAGTCCCGAGCCGCTTACTGAACGGGTATGAGCTTCGTCTCCACGGTAAAACCTTTCAAAAATATGCGGCAGGGTCTCTTCTGAAAAGCCCGGTCCGTCATCCAGTTCTTCAAGAATAACTTTTTCATCTTTTTGCGTTGCGCTAAGAGTGATTTTACAACTTCCACCGGAGAATTTTACGCTGTTTGATATTAAGACTGTCATAATCTGATGAAGCATTTCACCATCTGTTGTAAAAGTAAAATCATCAGAATCATTCTGAGAAGAAATTTCGTAATTTAATGAAGAATCCGGTGAAATTGTCTGAACTTCTTCTGAAAGCCGGTCAAAAAGACTTTTTATGCTGAGAGAAGCAAACTGTGGTTTAATTCTTCCGCTTTCGATTCTGGAAATCTGCAGCAGATTTGCAATAATGGACTGCATGGATTTTCCTTCCTGCTTTATTGCGTTGAGAGATTTTTCTAGCTGTTCAGGATTATCCTTACCCCATCTCAAAAGAAGCCCCGTCTGTCCGAGAATTACTGTAAGCGGAGTATTTAATTCATGTGAAACATCACTTGAAAACTGTCTTTCACGGTCAAAATCTCTTTTTAGCTGACGGAAAAGTTCATTAAAAGTCTTTGAAAGTTCGTCAATTTCATCACCACGGCCGGATAAAGGAAGCCGTTCATCTAAATTTGTAATTCTGATTGACTGTGCCGCTTTTGTAATTTTTACAACCGGCTTTATTGTTTTTTTTGTGATTAAAAGTAAAATAAAAAAAGAAACTATTAAAATTGGTATTACAGTTAAAATTATGGCACGCGGGAGCAGATTAAAAACTTTACCTAAAGAATCATTATCAATATTTATTGCAACAGAGACTATATAATCCTTTGAATCCACCCTGTGAATTTTAGAAAAATAAAGAATATTCAAATCACCATCAAAGAAATAATCTTTTATAAAAAGTTTTTCAATTTTACCGCTGGAATCGGCCAGAAACGGCAGGAACGGGTCATTTGTCGAAATTAAATTATATTCCCCGGTTTCGTAAACAAGATATGTAATGTAATAAGGAATTTCCTGAGTTAGATTTAAAGGCTTCCCGGGAGTATCATTCAGAATTAATTCCTGACTGGCATTAAAAACAACAGCTTCCGCATTTCTTAATTCGTTCTGCTGATTTGAAAAAATCACAGACCGGGTGTAATAAAGAAAAATCAGTGAAAGCAGAATAACTGCCATTGTGAGAAGAAACATAAACTGCAATGCCAGCCGGATTGCAAACGAACGAAAAAATAATTTTAAATAGCGGAGCTTCATTGGTTTTTAAGCCATCATATAACCGGAACCGCGTACAGTCTTTATGTATTCGTCGGTTGTAAAGGCTTCGATTTTTGAGCGGATATATCCGACATAAACATCAATCGTATTTTCATCAATAAAGTGACCTTTTCCCCAGATAACATCGATTATTTCGCTGCGGGTAAGAACTTTATTTTGATTTTCCATGAAGCATTTAATCATCATGTATTCAGTTTTAGAAAGCGAAATTTCTTTTTCACCGAATTTACAGCACATTTTGCTTGGAATTAAAGTAAGGTTTTTGAATGTTGGATTAGCTTCAATTTCAGGCTTTGTAAATGTAATTCTTCGGAAAAGCGCATTAATTCGTGCCAGCAATTCTTCAAATTCAAACGGTTTTGGAATGTAATCATCTGCACCCATATTAAGCCCGTTAATCCGGTCAATTGACTCACCGCGTGCGGTTTCAAGAATTATAGGCACTTTTGATACAGCACGAATTCTTCGCAATACTTCCAGACCATTGAGTTCAGGCAGCATGACATCAAGCAGAATTAAATCCGGATTTTCAGATTCAAACATTTCAAGTGCCTGACGGCCTGTTTCTGCAAGTTTTGTTACAAAGCCCTCATGTTCGAGTTCAGGTATAATAAAATCGGAGATTCCTTTATCATCTTCAACAATTAAAATTTTTAAATTTTGAGTTAATGCGTTTTTTTCGAGTAAATTTTCCATTTTTGACTCCCATATTCAAAAATATTCCCATCTATAAGAGTTACACGAATTTCGAATAAAATCAACTTTTTATTTTGGGATTTCAAGAACCTGAGTATATGTAATTTCAGTTCCGTCAAAAGATTTTATACCGGTAATTTCAATTGTAAAGCGTTCTTTTTTAACTGGCAGGACAAGCTTTACAGTATCACCTTTTTTGTTAAAAGAAAAATTCATTTTTTGAGAAATTTCTTCGCCGTCAATCTTTATTGAGGAATATGAAAATGAATGTGGATCCAGAATTTTGTTGAATATAATTTCGAGGCTGATATTATTTGATGATAATCGCTCGGTTTTAATTCTCTGCGGAGAAAATGAATCTGAAGGCATGGCTGTTCTTACACCACGATAATTAATCTGTTCTTCTTCAAAACCACCGGAATTTGAAGTTTTTGAAACTGCAGGTTCATCCTGAGTTTGAACTTCAGGTGCGGTCTTTTTTTGCTGAGAGGCAGCCGGTATTGTAGGATCACGTGTAGATTTACTGGAACTTCTTCCCGGAGGAGGAGGAACTAATCCCTGATTTGATTTTGATGTATTTGGTCCTGATACAAAAGAATCGCCGTTTGAATTTCTTGGACTTCGAGATGGAGGTTCCCGTCTGGAATTTCCGCCCTTATCCTTTGGACCTGTGCCTTTAGAAGGAGCTGAGAATGCTAAGAATGAAAAAACTGATAAAAGAATAAAAATTAAACCTAATCTCTTCATACATAACATTATAATTCTTTTTATAATAATTAAAATTAGAAATTGAAATTTATCTGTTAAGAGTTTTCTTAGATTAATCTTAAATAAAGCACTAAAAATTAGATTCGTCTTCCCTCATAGTGTATTCGGTGTCTTCATCAATCATTTTTAAGAAAATTTCTGTAATTTCAGGATCAAAATGTGTCCCTTTGCACCGTTCAATTTCTGCACGGACTTCAGCCTGAGGTCTTACCGTTGTGTAAGTTCTTTTTGAAGTCATTGCATCATAAGCATCTGCAACAGCAATAATACGCGCTTCTTCAGGAATCTGCTGCCCTTTTAAGCCGTCCGGATAGCCGGTTCCATCATAATGTTCATGATGCCATCGGGCTCCAATTGCAAGACCGGGCAATTCGGTAATGTTTTTTAAAATATTGTAGCCTGTAATAGTATGTTCTTTTATGTCGGCATATTCTTCGTCTGTAAGTCTGGAATCTTTTCTGATTATACTGCCCGCAACTCCGATTTTACCGATGTCATGAAGCAGCCCCATTGCATAAATATCTTCCAGAAACTGCTCTGAACGGCCAAGCCGGCGTGCAATTTCTTTTGAATATTTTGCAACTCTGAAAGAATGACCCCGCGTGTAATGGTCTTTTGCATCGACAGTACTGGAAAGAGCAAGCATAATCTGCTGAGTAAGACGTTTTAATTTACCTGCCTGTTTGTCAACTTCACGCTGCAGATTTTTTTGAAGCAGGGAAAGTTCGATTGTATTCTGAACACGCTGAATTAAAATTCCCGGAATAAAAGGTTTTGAAATAAAATCAACAGCTCCTTCATGCAGACCGCGGATTTCTGTTTCATTATGTTCGTCACCTGTCAGAAAAATTACCGGAATTGAAGATGTCTGAGTGCGGGCTTTTAATTCATGTAAGACTTCAAAACCATCCATACCTTTCATAAAAACATCAAGAAGAATCAAATTTGGTGAATGATTTTTTACATATTCAAGACATTCTTCGCCTGAAGATGCTGTTGTTACAAGATAATTTTTGGTTTCAAGGATTCTGCGTGCCAATGATGTCATCATAGTTGAATCATCAACAACAAGAATTTCTATTTTTTTGGACATGGGAACTTCATTTTCATTCAGTGCCATAATTCAAAATCTCCGACTTTTTTAATTAAAACTATCTTAATGAATTTTTTATTTTAATGCGATACTTTTTTTTGATATTTTCCAGATAACACGCTACAATGATAAAAATGAAAATCGTAATCGTTGGTGCAGGATTTACCGGCACGCAGCTTGCTAAACGGCTCATAAACGGCAAAAATGATGTTGTTCTCATAGACAATGACGAAGATGTTGTCAGACACGCTTCAAACCGCCTCGACTGTAATGTAATTCAGGCAGACGGAAACAATCTTGATACTCTTGAAGAAGCAGGTATTGAAACCGCAGATGCACTGGTATGCGTTACTTCCAATGATGAAGTAAATATGATTACCTGTTCACTCGTTGATTCTGTTTATCCGAAAATCTTAAAAATAGCCCGTGTACGAAATTATGCTTATTATGCAAATACAAGCACTGCAATTCAAAAGCACGCCTCTAAACTTTCCAGCGAAAACCGGCATCTTTACGGAATTGATTACATGATTCATCCTGATGTTGAAGCGGCAGAAGCGATTGTAGCAGCAGTAGAACATGGAGCTATTACAGATTCACTTCAGTTCGAAAATTCTTCATACGAACTTATTCGTGTGACAATCGAAAATGAAAGCCGCCTTGATGGCATCGCTCTGCAGAACATGCGTAAATTAACCGAAAAACATTTTCTGGTTTGCTATATTGAAAGTGATGGCGAAACTTCCCTTCCAAGCGGCGCAACAATTCTTCACGGCGGAGACTGTCTTGGCGTTTTAATGAACCGTGATGATTTACCGGAAATGCTCAATCTCTGCGGTTCAAAATTAAAAGATGTCAAAAAAATTGCTCTGGTCGGAGCAAACAGAATCGGAACGATTGTCGCAGAACGCTTAATCAAAAAGGAAAGTTCCAGCAAATTTAAGAAATTTTTCGGATTCAAATCACGTATTTCTCAGGAATTCGTAATTGTTGACTCAAACGAAGCAAATGCAAAGGCTGCAAGCGAAAAATTTCCGGGAACCCGTGTCTTCTGTGCTGATGTAACCGAAGAAGGTTTTGTTGAAGAAGAAGGTATCGATAAATTTGACCTTGTAATCTGTGCCACATCAAATTATGAGCTGAATATGGTCATGGCAGCTTACATTGAATCTCTTGGAGTCGAAAACAGTATCGCACTTGTTGCAAATGCCGCTTTTGGTGAAGTTGCCCGTAAAATCGGAATAGAAGTTGCAGTTCCAATCAGGGATTCAGTTATAGACAGCATTATGAGTCATTTGCGCGGAGACAGCGTTACCGGAATTCACTCAGTTAATGGCGGAAGTCTTGAAATTGCAGAAATTATTGTACCAAAAGAAAGCGAAATCAAAGGTAAAGCACTTAAAGACATAGCTGAAAACGGAAAATTTCTGGTAATGCAGGTGCAGAAAAAAGGCGATGAAAACTATTCAATTCCAGGCGGAAATACAGTTCTTGATGAAGGCGATAAAATCGTTCTGATTATCAATGCGGCAGAAAATGAACATGTAATGAAAAAATTTGCCATGAATGAACTTTAGCTTTAAAAATCTGTAAAAATCCGCTAAAATGCTCCCTATGAACAATAATTCTGAAATTTCTGAATCAGAAAACGAAATTCCTCCAGTTGGCGATAAGACAGCTCTTGTTACAATAATCGGCCGGCCTTCTGCCGGAAAATCAACGTTTTTGAATACAGCAGCCGGCGAAAGAGTTTCCATAGTAAGCGCCGTTCCTCAAACTACGCGTAATGCAATCCGCGGAATTGTAAATACCTCACTCGGACAGCTGGTTTTTATTGATACGCCGGGTTATCATGACTCCGAAAAGAAAATGAATCTCCGGATGAGAAATATTGTTGCAGACGGGTTAAAAGATTCTGACTTAATTCTCTACATCATAGATTCAACACGAAATTGTGCTGAAGAAGAACGGCTTATTACTGAACTTCTGGAAAATCATCAGGATAAAATTGTAATTGCTTTAAATAAAATCGATGAGCAGAATACTCTTAAAGAACATGCAAGAAAATTTATTAAAGCAAATTTGCCGTCAGTTCCGGAAAACCGGATTTTTGAAATTTCTGCCAAAAATGACACAGGTATCAACGAAGTTTTAAAAGCTCTTTACGATATGGCAAGTGTTGCACCTCATCTTTACAGTGAAGAATTTTATACAGATCAGGAAGTTGATTTTAGAATTGCCGAAGTAATACGTGAACAGGCAATTAATCGTCTTGAACAGGAATTACCGCACGCAATATATGTTCAGGTTGCCGATTTAGAACAAAAATCACCTAATAAAATGTGGTGCCGGGCCTTTTTATGTGTTGAAAAAGAAAGCCAGAAAGGAATCGTAATCGGAAAAGGTGCCCAGATGATAAAAACCATCAGGGTTGAAAGCATCAAAGCTTTAAGAAAAATTTTCGACTATAAAATTGATCTTGATTTACAGGTAAAAGTTGACAAAAACTGGAGACAAAAAGACAACACTCTAGACAAACTGTTAAATTAGTTATGAAAAAGACTCTGATTACATTCATAGCATTTTTATCTGCAGCATCATTATTTTCTCAAACAAAACTTGCTTATTCCGGGGATTCCGGATATACACTGGTTGAACGGACTAATTTACGCCGCTATGTTAACGGGAAATATTCAGGTCTTACCAGCCGGGAAGTCCGTTCTTTTGTAAGCAGAACCTCGGCTCCAGATGGAATCCGTTCATCAAAGAAAGATAACTGGTATGACGGTAATTTTTTTGTAAGCGAAGACACTCTGCGGTATTCTAAAACAGCAGCAGCCGGAGTTCATGATTCAATTCCTTCAGTTTTTAAAATTTCTTCGACCGGCAGAATGTCAATGCTGGTAGATAACGGATATCCGGCATTCAGAAGTTTTCCCTCATACACTTCAGAAGCTCTCAGACAAGGCGATTCCTGGAAAGCTGAAGCTGAAAGAGCTGTTGATCCGCTAAACAAAGGTGTTTTTACAAGGATTCCGATTCTTGTTTTATATACTTTTTCAGGTGAAGAACTTTACAAAGGAGAAAATGTATATAGAATCAAGGCAATCTGGCAGACAAACTACGGGTTTTCAAATTTTGACCGGGATCCAAAGGGAGATGATTCTCTTGTCAAAGCAACCGGCGGTCATAAAGCTGACATTATCGTACGAGCTTCTACAGGCGAAGCAGTTTTAATAAGCGATAATGTTGATGAAACTTTTTATTATACCGATGGAAGCCAGGTAAATTTTAAAGGCACAATTACTCAATTTACAGAATATCCGCCGGCAATCGACAGAGAAAAATTAATTACTGCAATTAACAGGATTGCAAAGCCTGATATAAGTTTTGAAGAAACGCCTGCAGGCTTAAAACTTTCCCTGAAAGACATTAAATTTATGCCTGACAGCGATGAAATTTTACCTTCAGAAAAATCCCGTCTTGATGAAATTGCAAAAGTTTTAAAGATTGCTAAAAATTCACACTTTTTAATCGAAGGTCATACAGCAAGTACAGGAAAGCCTGCCGGAGAAAAATCACTTTCAGAAAAACGGGCCAGAAAAATAGCTCTTGAGCTTTCTGGAAGAGGATTACCTGCAGATAATTTTATCTGCCGTGGATTAGGCGGCAGTAAACCTGTTGCAGATAATGAAACCGAAGAAGGCCGCGCTCAAAACCGGCGCGTAGAAATTACAATTTTACAATAATTATTTTGAGGTCTTATTTTGTCAGAAAAAGCATTGCGAATGGGAATCGATGTCGGTTCCACAACTGTTAAGATTTTAATTTTAGATTCTAAAGAAAACGAAATAATTTACACTCACTATGAACGCCACCACGCTGAACAATGGGCAACTACGCAAAGGCTTTTGAAAGATGTTGCTGAAAAATTTCCAGGTCAGCGTTTCAGAATTGCGGTGTGCGGTTCGGGCGGAAAGCCGATTTCTGACAGAATTGGTTCTCACTTTGTTCAGGAAGTTGTTGCAAACTCAGCTGCTGTACGGAATCTCTATCCTCAGAGCCGCACTGCAATCGAACTTGGCGGTCAGGATGCAAAAATCATTTTCTTTTATGACGATGACGGGCGGCTTGTAACTTCCGACATGCGCATGAACGGAAGCTGTGCGGGCGGAACCGGTGCTTTTATCGA
>NZ_JAZOUG010000235.1:0-2894 GCF_045657965.1 Treponema sp.
TCCCGCTGATGAAGACCGATTGAAGGCTCGTCAAGAATGTACATTACGCCCGTCAAACCTGAACCAATCTGAGTTGCAAGCCGGATTCGCTGAGCCTCACCGCCACTTAAAGTACCTGCAGAGCGTTCAAGGGTGAGGTAATCAAGGCCGACATTTTTTAAGAAAGTTAGCCGTGCTTTGATTTCTTTTAAAATCTGGGAAGCAATCAGTTTTTCAGTTTCGGTAAGTTCAAGACTTTCGATAAAATCAAGGCTTTCGATTACGCTCAAAGCACAGAGTTCGATAATGTTTTTTCCGCCTAAAGTAACGCCGAGTGCTTCTTTTCGTAAGCGTTTTCCATGGCAGCAGGTACACTCAGAGACAGACATGAACCGCTCTTCCATTCGTACCCGCTGAGCTTCTCCCCACGCTTCGTTGTGACGCCTTTTCATGTCGGCAAGAACTCCAATCCACGGCCGCTTGTATTCAGAATAACCTTCGCCGCTCTGCTTCTGATAAATCCAGTGCATAATTTTTGTATCATCGCCGTTCCAGAGGAAATTTTTCTGATCTTCGCTCAAATCTTTAATCGGAGTGTCGAGCGAAAATCCGCCTGTTTCTGCAACTGCACTAAAAAGTGAGTGATTCCACTCGCTTTCTGGATTGTAGAAAGGAAAAGCCCCCTCGTTAAAAGAAAGACTTTCATCAGGAAGAATTTTTTTTACATCCCATTCCATTTTTTCGCCAATTCCCGTACATTCAGGACAGGCTCCAAAAGGATTGTTAAAAGAAAAAAGACGCGGCTGAAGTTCAGGAATAGAAATTCCGCAGTCAGGGCAGGCATTTTTCTGGCTGAAAAACACTTCTTCTTCGTGAAAGCCTTTTTCTGAATCATCTTCAACACGACGAAGAACAATCAGAACGCCGTTACTTGCCTGTAAAGCCGCCTCAACCGACTCTGCAAGACGCTTTCGCGAGTCTTCTTTAAGAGCAATACGGTCAACAACGATTTCGATTGTGTGCTTTTTCTGCTTGTCAAGTTTAATTGAATCATCAAGTTCGACCATTAAACCGTCGATTCGGGCACGCACAAAGCCTGACTTCTGTGCATCTTCGATAATCTTCTGATGTTCGCCCTTTTTTCCTCGGATAACAGGAGCTAAAAGCGTGATTCTTGTGCCTTCTCCCCATCCTAAAATTGTTCCGATAATCTGATCTTCACTCTGCTCTTTGATTTCCCGCCCGCAATTCGGGCAGTGAGCCTGACCGATCCGTGCAAAAAGAAGCCTGTAGTAATCGTAAATTTCTGTAACAGTTCCGACAGTAGAACGGGGATTATTGTGAGTAGTTTTCTGTTCGATTGAAATTGCCGGAGAAAGCCCTTCGATTAAATCGACATCAGGCTTATCCATACTGCCCAAAAATTGCCGTGCGTACGAAGAAAGGCTTTCCATGTAACGCCGCTGACCTTCAGCAAAAAGAGTGTCAAAAGCAAGGGAAGATTTTCCGCTTCCTGAAAGCCCTGAAATGACAACGAGTTTGTTACGCGGAAGCTCCACGCTGATATTTTTAAGATTGTGTTCCCGTGCCCCCTGAATTACGATTTTTTCGCCGGAAACCTTATGTATATTCTTGAATAAATAGGTATTTTCTGATTTTTCCACAAATCTATTATATCAGATTCACAAGCCATTGAGCAACAAAAGCCACTACACAGCATGCAATTGCAACCGGAAACAATCCTGCACCTAAAAAAGCAAGCAGCACACCTACAGCAAGAGATGCAAGGCCTGCAATCTGAGAATCAGTTGTCTGCACAATTGCAGGGAAAGTCATGACAGAAAGAGTAACGTAAGGTACATAGTACAGAAATGAACGTATAAACTGGTTTTTAATCGGCTTACGGATTAAAGTAAGAGGCAGAACACGGATTAAATAAGAGATAAACCAGGCAGTAAAAATATAAATCCAAATATTTCCAGACATAGATTTTAATTCTCCGTTTTAATTTTCAGTTTCTTCCACAGGCTTTAAATACGCAAGAACCGCAGAAATTACCACAGTAAGGATAATTGTCCTGTTTCCGCCCGAAAGATTTTTTATATACGGAAGAACTGAAAATCCCCAGCTTAATGCAAAACTTATTAAAACTGCGGCTGCAATTGTCATATTTTTTTTGGCAGCAGGAATTATAATTGCGATAAACATGCCGTAAAGTGCAACCGAAAGAGCACATACAACAGAAGACGGAAGAATATTTCCGGCAATAATTCCAAGAGAAGTTCCTAAACTCCATAAAGGAACAGCCACCGCCATTACACCGTAATTATAAAAAGGGCTCCATACTCCTTTCTGCGAAATTGAAACTCCAAATATTTCGTCTGTAATTCCGAATGCCACTAAAAATCTGTGAAAAAAAGGAATTTCGGAAGAAAACTTTTGAGTTAAGGCACAGCTCATAAGCATATACCGTGCATTTACAACAAAAGTGATAACAGCGACTTCTATATAGGTGACAACCTGCTCTATGGAAGTAAAAAGAGCATATTCCCCGGCGGACGCAAGATTAAACCAGCTGGCGGTAAACCCCTGAAAAGGATTAAGTCCTGCTTTGCGGGCAACAATTCCAAGTGAAAAAGATACTGCAAAATAACCAAGACCTATCGGGATTCCCGCAGCAAGTCCATTTAAAAACGCAGATTTGTTATTCATAATACTCTAAGCCAAATAAAAAATCCCTGCACAAAAAGCAGGGAAATCTTAAAATCATCCATTACAGTTGCCACACGGATGCGACAGAAAGCAATTTAACCCGCAAGTTTTTGTTTACAAAAACTCGTCAAGACAGGAGGTCAATAGCCACTACGGGAGTCGAACCCGTCTCTCCGCCTTGAGAGGGCGGCGAACTAAACCGA